>JAITMI010000255.1 GCA_031277435.1 Pseudomonadales bacterium | reverse complement strand
GGATCAACTGTGCGCGCAGGCGGGAATTGACGCGACGTTCAATAATTAGTGCTCATGGCGCAGGAGGCGCGGTTCTTCAAAACTCAACACTATCCGCGTACCGGCGCCCGGTTGCGATTGCGCTTCAATGCGGCCGCCGTTGAGGTGCACGATCTGGCGCGCCATGCTCATGCCAATGCCGCTGCCGCCGCGTTTGGTGGTAAAGAAAGGCACAAACATCTGTTCCAATTGCGCGGGCGTCATGCCGCCGCCGTTGTCTTGAACGCACAGTTGAATACGCCCCGCCTGCAACCAGGCGCTCAGAGTGATTTGCGGCGCGGGGTTCTCATGCAGCGCGTCGAGGGAGTTATTGAGGAGATTGAGCAGCGCCTGTTCCAATTGTTCCTGATCCGCCTGCAATTGCAGTTCCGGCGGTTCGCAGTCCATATTGAAATTCACGCCATCCAGGCGCTGCCTTACCAGGTGCTGGGTTTGCGCGAACAAGTCGCGCACGCGGAATGGCCGCGGTAGCGGCGTGGGCAGGCGCGAGAGGCGGCGGTAACTGTCCACGAAACGCCACAGCGCCTGGCTGCGCGTGCCGATGGTATGTAGCGCGTTGCCGATGTCATCGAGCAAGGCTTGCAGTTGCGGTTCTTGCGCGGCACGGTGGGCGCGGCTGTCGTCGAGGCATAGCGTGGCGGTGTCGGCCAGTGAGGTGATCGGGGTGAGCGAATTCATGATTTCGTGCGCCATGACGCGGATCAGATTCTGCCAGGCTTGCAGTTCGCGGGCGTCGAGTTCTTCTTGAATATTTTGCAGCGTGATCAATTTTTGCTGCTGGCCAGAGCTGCGCAAAATGGTGCAGGCGAGTTTGAGATTGCGCGTCTCGCCCTGGTTTTTGACCTGTAAGTTAAGCGTTTGCCCCGGCTGTAATTGCACCAGCGCCTCTGCAAGTTCGCTTTGGTGCCGGCGCAATTGCGTCAGATTCAGCGGCGCCACTGGCAGCCGCAACAGCTCGCGCAGGGCGCGATTGCCGTGCAGGATGCGTTCATCGTCGCCTAGCGCCAGCACCGCGGTGGGCAGGCGTTCGATGAAGGCGCTCAGATACGCGGCTTGCAGTTCCTTGTCGCCGCGCGCTTCGCGGAAGCGTTCGATGATCGCTTCAAAGGCCAGGCCCAATTCGCGGAAGCCGCCATCGCCGCTGGCCGGCTTGAAACTTTGCGTGAAATCGTTGTGGCTGATGGCGGTGAGAAAGCGCGTAAGCTCGCGGTTGGTGGTGGTGAGGCTGCGCCAAAGCCCCAACAGTTGCAAAACCAGCAAGAGCAGCAGCGCCACCAAGGTAACGTGATAGCCAGTGGCGAGCGCCGCCCAGCCGAGCAGCAAGGTAGTGCCCAATAGCGCCGCCAGCCGCAGGGCCAATTTCAGCTTAAAGTCCATGTTTTTCCATGCGCCGGTACAGCGAGGTGCGGGTAAGGCCCAGGCTGCGCGCGGCGTGGCTGACGTTGCCGCCGTGGTGTTTCAGCGCGTTGATGATGGCTTGGCGCTCCAGGCTGTCGAGGTCGAGCGTTAATGGCTCGGCGTTGCGCGGCGCGGCGGGTTCGTCAAGGCCGCGCACTGGCGCCGCGCTGGCGCTGGGCAAGAGCTCATGCAGCTCCAGTTTATCTCCTGGGCTCATGATGACCGCGCGTTCCACGGCATGGCGCAGCTCGCGCACGTTGCCGGGCCAGCGGTAATCCATCAGCGCGTCGAGCAGGTTTTCGTCCAGTTGTTTCAGCGCGAATTTGTATTTATTGCAGTAGTGTTCCAGATAGTGCTTGAGCAAGAGCGGAATGTCGCTACGGCGCTCGCGCAGAGGCGGCAGCGCGATTTGCACGGTGTTGAGGCGGTAGAGCAAATCTTCGCGGAACAGCCCTTCGCGCACCAGCGCCGGCAGCGAGGCGTTGGTGGCGCTGATTACGCGCACGTCGATCGGCATCGGCGTATTGCTGCCCACCGGCAATACCACGCGCTGTTCGAGTACGCTGAGCAGTTTGCTTTGCAAGGGCAGGGGAAGATTGGCGACTTCATCGAGAAACAGCGTGCCGCCGTGCGCCGCTTGCAAGCGCCCGCAGCGATCCTGCGCCGCGCCGGTGAAGGCGCCTTTTTTGTGACCGAACAGTTCACTTTCAAATAAATTTTCGTTGATCGAGCCGAGGTCCACGCTCACGAACACTTCCCGCGCGCGCGGCGAGCCTTGGTGCAGCGCTCGCGCCACCAGTTCCTTGCCGGTGCCGTTTTCGCCTTGCAGCAGCACATTGGCGTCGGTGGGGGCGGCGCGTTCGATGTAGCGGTACACCATCTGCATGGCGGGCGCGGTGCCGATCATGTCCGTGCCGCCGCCGCCGCCAAGTTCGCGCCGCTGTGCTTGCAGTTGCCCAAGTTCCTGTTCGCTGGCGCGTAGCCGCAGCGTGTTGCCGATGGTGGTGAGCAGACGCTCGTTGTGCCAGGGCTTGAGGATGAAATCGGCGGCGCCGAGTTTCATCGCCTTGACCGCGGTTTCCACCGCGCCATAAGCGGTCATCAGAATCACCGTCGCGCCCGGCTGCAAACGCATGATTTCTTGCAGCCAGTACAGTCCTTCCTGGCCATCGCTGGCGCCGAGAGCGAAGTTCATGTCGAGCAGAATCAGATCCCAGTTGCGCTCGTGCAATAAGGCCGGGATGCGCTCGGGCTGTGTTTCGGTGAGCACCTGGCTGAAACGGCGCTTGAGCAGCAGATTGGCCGCGGTGAGAACATCGCGGTCATCGTCGATGACCAAGAGTTGGGCGGGGTTGAGAGGCATGAGCGTTCCACGAAGCAAGGTGCACGAAATCGTACACCATGCAACGGGGTTCAGGTAAGGAAATGTACGCCGCTGTTACCCGCGCGGCGGGCAACGATGAGGCCGCTCAAGGCCGCCTCGGAATTACGCTCCCTGGCTCTGGCCTTGGCCTTGGACCTGATTGCTCTGGCTGGGAGCGATAGTGGTCAAGTAGGGAGGCATTTCATCGGGCTCGTACAAATAGCCCAGCGATTGCACGATTTCCGCCAAACGCTTGTCGCGCGTCCACAGGCAACGCAAGCCGCTCAGTACCATGGAAGCCAAAAGCTGCGCTTCCACATAGCCAAGGTTTTTGCCCACCAGACGGCTGTTGTCGATGAATTGCAGCACTTCTTCATCGCTGGCGACGATGGCCTGCGGCAGTTCTTCGAGGAAGTCCAGCAACTGACGGCGGTTGCGCATGCTGCCGCAGGCCAGCTCGCCAAGCACGCAGGGGTGCATCAGCACTTCGCCCTGTTCCAAGAGATCCGCGAGCTGAGGGTCGCCGGAATTGAGGTGCGCGACCCAAACGGAGGTATCAACCAGAATCATGCGGAATCTCCTCGACGGCGTGGAATGTCGGTTGCGTGCGGCTCACTGCCGCCCAGGCGAGCGAGGCGGCGCGCGCTTTCGCGTTCCACCAGAGTTTTCAGCGCCAAGTGAATCAACGTAGTCACTTCGCGCAGTTCGGTTATCCGCTGGGCTTTCTCCAGCAAGTTTTCATCCAGATTCAAAGTTGTACGCATTGCGTCCTCCTACCGTGGTGAGGGGGGAATATACATTAAATGATGCCGTAGCCGAAAGGAGTTCAGACGCCCGGCTCGGTATCATTTTAGGCGCGGTGGTGCCTTGCGGCTGGAGCGAGGAAGTGTCCGTATCCGGACGAAAAACGTCCGCCAGCGGACACATTGCAGGGGTGAGAGAAGCCTGAATTTCCCTAACATATTGATTTTCAAAGAATTCGTGTTTTGGCATGGCTCTTGCTTGTTTACAGGTAACTTCCTCAATCAGCGCAATGCACAGGAGCCTCTCATGGGAATGGATCGCAAGATCGAAAAAAACCGCAAGCCGCTTTATATCAAACTCGGCCTTGCCGCCGTGCTGGCCTTGGTGGCGGCTTACGTGGGCTACGGCGCGCTCAGCGATGCCGCCATCCCCACCTTCCGTGTGGAGCGCGAGCGGGTCAGCATTGGGACGGTCAGCGCCGGCAGGTTTGAGGATTTCATCCCGGTGCGCGGCACGGTGACGCCGGCCACCTCGGTATTTCTCGACGCGGAGGAAGGTGGACGGGTGGAAAAAATCTTCGTGCAAAACGGCGCTCAGGTGCACGCCGGACAGCCGCTTTTGGAATTGAGCAACACCACCTTGCAGCTCGACGTGATCTCACGCGAAGCGCAAGTGAGCGAACAGCTCAATAACCTGCGCAACACGCGCCTGGCGATGGAGCAGAACCGCCTTTCACTCAAGAGCACGCTGCTGGATATCGACTATCGGATTCAGCAGCTACAGAGCCAGAACGCACGCGAAGAACAACTGCTGTTGCGCGGCATGTTATCGAACGTCGCTTACCAACAGACCCTGGATGAATTGACTTATCAGCGCCAGCGCCGCGAAGTGACGATCGAAAGCCAGGAGCAAGACGAAATGATGCGCATGACGCAGATAGAATCGCTGGAATCTGGCGTGGCGCAATTGCAAAAAAATCTGGAAATTGCCCGTAAGAATCTTGATTCGTTAGTCGTCACCGCGCCAATCGATGGCCAGCTCAGCTCCTTCAACTCCGAATTGGGCCAGTCGAAACCGCGCGGCGAAACGCTGGGGCAGATTGACGACGTCGATAATTTCAAACTTTTGGTATTGGTGGACGAGTTCTACATCACCCGCACCCGCGAAGGGCAGCTTGGCGAATTCACCTTGAATGGCAAGAGCTACCCGCTGCAAGTCGCGCGCGTCTACCCGCAAGTGCTCAACGGCCAGTTCGAGGTGGACATGAGCTTCAGCGGCCCCACGCCCGGCGACATCCGCCGCGGCCAGAGCCTGCAAATCCGCATGCAGTTGGGCGATGCCAGCGGCGCTTTACTGCTACCACGCGGCGGCTTTTTTCAGGACACCGGCGGCAACTGGGCCTTCGTGCTCGATGCCGAAGGCCGCTATGCCTACAGGCGCGAAATCAGCCTGGGCCGCCGCAACTCGGAATACTTTGAAGTATTGAGCGGCCTGGCCGCCGGGGAACAAGTATTGATTTCCGAATATGCCGCCTTCGTCAACATGCAGCGCATTGAATTCACGGAGTGAGGATGACGATATAAAAAATAATTTGTACCAACTCACAAATATCAAAGCTAAGTCATAACAAATTACGCCATAACAAACCAAGAGGAAAACTTCCATGAACAACCCAGGAACCCACACCATGACGCAAGCAACTCCAGCACGGCAAAACCCCTTACTTTCACTGCGCAAGATCAGAAAAGTATTTCGCACCGAAGACATCGAAACCACGGCGCTCGACGAAGTCAGCATCGATGTCACGCGCGGCGAATTCGTCTCGATCATGGGGCCTTCTGGCTGCGGCAAGTCCACGCTGCTCAACATCATCGGCCTGCTCGACAATGTCGATGGCGGTGAATACGGCTTTATCGACGAACAAGTCGCCGGCTACGGTGAACGCAAGCTAGCGCAACTGCGCAAGCACAATATCGGTTTTATTTTTCAGAGCTTCAATTTGATTGATGAACTTTCGGTATTTGACAACGTCGAATTGCCGCTGCTTTATCAAAAAGTGCCTGCCAAGGAGCGCCGCGAGCGGGTAGATGCCTTGCTGGATAAAGTCGGCATTTTCACCCGCCGCGATCACATGCCGCAGCAGCTTTCCGGCGGTCAGCAGCAGCGCGTGGCGGTAGCGCGCGCCTTGGTCGGCAAGCCGGCGATGATCCTGGCCGACGAACCGACCGGTAACCTCGATTCACGCAACGGCGAGGAAGTGATGGACTTGCTCACCACGCTCAACCGCGAAGGCACCACCGTCATCATGGTCACCCACAGCCAGCAACACGCCGAGTATGCACAGCGCATCATCAACATGCTCGATGGGCGGGTGTTGAGTGAGAGTATTTTGGGAGGGCGTGGTTGATCTGGTTTATACCAGATTCGACGTAGGGGCGACCGGCCGGCCGCCCCTGCAAAAAACCAAACCGCGCGATAAAAAATAACGAGGAAACCATTATGTTAAAACACTACCTCATTACCGCCAGTAAAAACCTGCTGAAAAATAAACTTTTCAGCGTCATCAATATCGTGGGCTTGGCCGCCGGCGTTTGCTGCTTTTTGCTGATCATGCTGTACGTGCAACAAGAACTGAATTACGAAGGGCAATACGCCAAGGCCGAGCGTATTTACCGTATCGCGCAGGACATTCAGCCCAACGACGGCGGCGCCAGGATCGCGCTGGCCACCAACGCGCCGCAAGTAGCGCCCTTGCTGCAAGAGGAGCAGGCGGATGCCATTGAAGCCGCCGCGCGGCTGATGGATTGGCGCACCTGGCTGCGGCGTGAAGATGGCGAGCCTTTGTCCCGGCGCGTGGCCCTGGTCGATCCGGCTTTTTTTGAACTGTTCGATTTAGAGTGGCTGGCGGGCGACCCCGCCACCGCGCTCAACGATCCGGCCTCGCTGGTGCTGACGGCAAGCGCCGCGCGCGATTTATTCGGCGCGGGCAATGCGCTGGGTGAAACCGTGCAATTGGAAGGCGAGCGTAGCGCGCGCGTCACCGGCGTGGTGGCGGACCTCGGTGAGGCCACGCATCTGCAATTCGATGCGCTGGCGCCACTCGACTGGGTTTCTGGTCTATATGGTCCAAATGCCTTGCGTAACTGGAGTATGCAGTCTTTTCATACCTACCTGCTGTTGCGTGATGGCGCGTCCATCACCTCCGTGGCGGCGCAATTCCCCAGTTTCATCGACAGGAACATGGGCGAGGGCGCCAGTGCCATCATTTCCTTCATCGCTACGCCGGTGGCCGATATTCACCTGAATTCGGGCCGCCGCAATGATTTGAAGGCCGGCAACAGCATGAGCACGGTGCGCGCCTTCATCGCCATCGCTATCGTGGTGCTTCTGGTCGCCAGCATCAACTTCATGAACCTGGCGACGGTGCGCGCCACGCGCCGCGCTCGTGAAGTTGGCGTGCGCAAGGCGCTCGGCGCCAGCAAAGCTCAAATCGCCTTGCAGTTTTTGGGCGAGGCATTGTTGTTGACGGCGCTGGCGGTATTGCTGGGCTTGGTGTTCGCGGAATTGCTGCTGCCGCTGTTTAATGTATTGATCGATCAACAATTGAAGCTGGACCTGGCGGCCAATTGGTGGATGCTGCCGCCGCTCATGCTGGGTATGAGCCTGGTGGCGGGCGCTTATCCGGCGTTTTATTTGGCCTCGTTCCCGGCGGCTGCGGTGCTGCGCGGCGCGAAAGGTTCCAGCGCTGAGGGGCAAAGTTTACGCAAGGCGCTCATCGTGCTTCAGTTCGCCGCCGCGGTGGCCTTGCTGATCGCTACCGCGACGATTCAAGCGCAGCTCATGTATGCGCGCGACATTGAACTGGGTTACGACAAAGAACGGCTGCTGGTGGTGGACGCGGGCGCTACAGGCCTGGGGCGTGATTGGGATTTGCTCAAACAACAATGGTTGAATAATCCGCAAATCCTGTCGGTAGCGGCCTCGGCGTCGCTGCCCACGGCGCCGGTAGGTTCCGTTTACAACATTGATTACGAGGGCGGAGCGGACAATCGCACCATGCCGGTGATGTTCGTGGATTTCGATTACATGGAAAACTACGGCATAAGGCTGTTGGCGGGCCGCACCTTCTCGCGCGATTTCAGCATGGATGTGCCGACCACCGAACGTGGTGGATCGTTCATTCTCAATGAACTGGCCGCGCGGAATTTGGGTTGGACGCCAGAACAAGCGCTCGGCAAGCAAGTGGGCCTGCGCTGCTGCGGCATGGAGCAGGGGACGGTGGTTGGCGTGGTGGCCGACGTGCAGCACGGTTCGGTGCAGGCGCCGCGCGGGCCGATTGCCTATGTGATTCCGCCGGAAGCCGCCGCCAGGATAACCACGTCAACCCGCGCCGGTTTGCGCATGGCAACGCTCAAGCTGAGCGGCACTGACTTGCCGAATACGCTGGCCTATATCGACGCCACCTGGAAAAACCTGCACCCTGGGCAAGCCATGTCGCGTTATTTTTTGAATGATGAGTTGGCTGGCCTCTACCGCGGCGAAGAACGCCAAGGCACGGTGCTGGCGGCTTTCGCGCTCTTGGCCATCGCCATCACCTGCATGGGGCTCTATGGCCTCGCGTCCTACGACGCCTTGCTGCGCACCAAGGAAATCGGCGTGCGCAAGGTAATGGGCGCGTCGCTGTGGAGTATCGTGCTGCTCTTCACCAACAACTTCAGCAAACTGGTGCTGCTATCGAACCTCATCGGGTGGCCCATCGCCTACCTCGCCATGAACCGCTGGCTCGCGAGTTTCGCCTACCGCATCGATCTCACGCCGCTGATCTTCATCGGCGGCGGCATCATCACGCTGTGCATCGCGTGGGTGACGGTAGCCGGCACGGTAGCGAAGGCGGCGAGCCAGAGGCCGGTGTTGGCGCTGCGGTATGAGTGAGGCTTGTTTATAGGCTGGCCTTGAGATCGGCCAGCGTGATCATCAAGGTCATGGGATCGAGCGGTGAGGGTTCAAAGCCGATCCGCTCATAAAACGCCTTGGCTTCATTCGAAAGAGCATGAACGATCAGTCCACGAATGCCGAGGATGCCGGCGGCTTGAATCACGCGCTGGCTGGCATCCTGCACCAAAGCGCGTCCGATGCCTTGGCTTTGGTACGATCGGTCCACGGCCAGCCTGCCGAGTACCACTACCGGAATCGGGTCCGGCATATTGCGCCGAAAGCGGCTGGC
>JAITMI010000234.1 GCA_031277435.1 Pseudomonadales bacterium | reverse complement strand
CCTGGATGATCTCAAGTAACGCGAGTGCCGGGCTTGGCCGCGCCATCGGGCGTCATCAAAAATATTTCCTGCCCTTCGCCAGCGGCCAGAATCATGCCTTCGGAGACGCCAAACTTCATCTTACGCGCCTTGAGATTGGCCGCCATCACGCTGAGTTTGCCGATCAATTGTTCTGGCGCATAAGCCGATTTGATGCCGGAAAATACCGTGCGCGTAACCGGCTTGCCGTTGGCGTCGGCGCCAAGATCGAGCGTGAGTTTGAGCAATTTATCGGCGCCTTCCACCTGTTCGGCATGCAGAATTTTCACCACGCGCAAATCCACTTTAGCGAAGTCAGGGAATTCGATTTCCGCCGCGATGGGCTCCTTGGCCAAGGGGCCGGGGGAATCCTGCGGCGCGCTTTCGAGGCTGCTTTTGCTGGCTTCGATCACCGCGTCTACCTGCTTGAGTTCCACCCGCTGCATGAGCGGCGCGAAGATTTTGATGGAATGATCGAGCAAAATCGTACCGGCGTCGTCCCAGCACAGCGGCGCGATACCGAGAAAACTTTCGGCCTGCGCGGCGAGCGCCGGCAAAACGGGTTTGAGGTAGAGCACCAAGAGCCGGAATAAATTCAGGCCGCTGCTGCAAATGCTTTGCACCGCCGGGTCTTGCGGATTGTTTTTGGCCAGCGTCCAGGGCGCTTTTTCCGCGATCATGGCATTGGCTTTGTCGGCCAGCGCCATAATCAAGCGCAGCGCCTTGGCGTATTCGCGGGCATCGTAATTGGCGGCGATTTCGGCGGCGGCCTCTTGGAATTCCAGGGTGAGCGCCGCTTCGCCGTCACTCGCGGCCAATTTGCCGCCAAACCCTTTATGGATGAAACCCGCGCAGCGGCTGGCGATGTTCACCAGTTTGCCAACCAAATCGGCGTTAACCTTTTGCAGGAAGTCCTCAAGATTAAGATCAAGATCGTCCGGCGTAGCGCCGAGCTTGGAGGCAAAGTAGTAACGCAGCGTTTGCGGGTCGATATGATCCTGAAAAGTATCGGCGGTAATGAACGTACCGCGCGATTTCGACATTTTTTGCCCATTCACGGTCAAAAACCCGTTGACGCTGATATGCGTCGGCGTTTTGAAACCCGCGGTGGTGAGCATGGCGGGCCAAAACAGCGCGTGGAAATTGACGATATCCTTGCCAATAAAATGCCAAAGTTCCGTAGGGGTACCCGCGTTCCAATACGCGCCAAAATCAAGGCCGCGCTCTTCGCACAGCTTTTTGAAGCTGGCCATGTAGCCAATCGGCGCGTCCAGCCACACATAGAAATACTTGCCCGGCGCGCCAGGAATTTCAAAGCCAAAATACGGCGCGTCGCGGCTGATATCCCATTCCTGCAAACCGCCTTGCAGCCATTCGCTCAACTTGTTGGCTATTGCCGGCGCTACCACGCCGCTACGGGTCCAGTCTGAGAGAAAAGCGGTGAATTCCGGTAGCCGGAAGAAATAGTGCAGTGATTCCCTGGGCACTGGCGTAGCGCCGGAAATCGTCGAGCGCGGCTCGATCAAATCGGTAGCGGCGTAGGTACTGGAACAAACCTCACAATTGTCGCCATATTGATCCGGCGCCTTGCACTTGGGGCAGGTTCCTTTTATAAAACGGTCGGATAAAAATAATTGGCGCTCAGGGTCGTAAAGCTGCGTGATGCTGCGCGTGGCGATCTTGCCCGCGGCTTGCAAGCGCTCATAAATGTAGCCAGACAGTACGCGGTTTTCCTCTGAATGCGTGGAATGATAGATATCGAACTCGACGCCGAAACGCTGAAAATCGCGGTGATGTTCCTGGCGCACGCCTTCAATCAGCGCCTCGGGGGTAATGCCCGCCTTCTCGGCGCTGAGCATGATGCCGGTGCCGTGAGCGTCGTCAGCGCACACGTAGTGCACCGTGTGGCCGCGCAGGCGTTGAAAACGCACCCAGATATCGGCCTGGATGTAGCCGAGCAAATGGCCCAGGTGGATCGGGCCGTTGGCGTAGGGTAGGGCGTTGGTGACCAGAATGTCGCGCCGGTTCATGGCTAACTCGCTGATTTTGGTGGTGAAACCGTGATGATAAAACAAGGCGCGCGATGGTACCGGATGCGGCGGCGGGAGGAAAGCCGCCAGATCGGGCCTATCTCTACGTCCACATGTGACAAAATTCGTCACCTTGCGCGCATTTTGGTCCAATGGCGGGCGCGATGTTGGCCTTGAACCCCGCATAAGACGGCACAATCCCGCGTTGGCACGGAGCTTGCTTTGAGCTACCTGGCGCGGCCAAGATTCAGCCTTGAACTGAGCGGCGGCGCGACCGAACCCACTCACCAGCTTGCTAAGGCCAGGAGTCAACCATGCGACACGCAAACATGAAACAAAATCTGCAACAAACCCAGAGGAAAATGCCGCGGAGGACGGCGCCAAAACGGCGGATGCGCGGCTTTACGCTGATCGAAATGATGGTAGTAATCGCCATCATCGGCGTATTGAGCATGGTAGCGGTACCGGCTTACCGCAATTACATTGTGCGCGCCAAGGCCGTCGAACTGGTAATGGCCGCCGACCCAGCCAAAACGCAAGTAGCCGAATTCGCCATTCTCAACTCCGAACTGCCAGATTCAAACTTCACGGTACAAAACGTCAATGTCGGCATAACAAGCTCCGTAACCTGGGATGGCACCGACATCATAGTGGAAGCAAACCCTGGAGAACTCGGCGTCGAACTCACCCTGACCATTACGCCAACCCTGGACCAGAATAGCGGCATACTCACCTGGCAATGCGGCGCCACTACCGGCGTGGAATTTTTGCCAAGCAACTGCCAACAGTAAGCAAAAAACTCATTCCAAAACTGGACGAATCCTTCCCCCGCTTGCGGAGGCATCACCACCCTATCCCCTCCTCCGCTTTGCGGGGGCGGGGATTGCCCGGCGCTTCGACTCGAACTGCGCTACCGCCAATGCAGGGTCCACGGATTCTTGCTCCTTGGCATACAAAGCGTTCAACAGTTCGGTAATCAAGGATCCAAATACTCCTCAATGGCTTGAGCATAGAGCTAGCTGCTGGATATACGCAGACTGCGTGCCAGTTGTTCTACGGCGCAAAATACAGGTTCAGGCAAGGAGACGACGGCTACTTTCATGACTCGGCGGCATCACTAAAATATGGCTCCCGCGGCATAGCAGCACTTTTCCCGTCCTTGTAGAGGCTGCCAGTTGAGGGTATCAACGGTAAGGACAGTCATGGGGCGCCTGCTCAAACTCAGCCCAAAAACAACTTGAACATCGTCGCAATGGCGCTGATGGCGATGCCGACGGCGACGCTGACTATCGTGCCAATCTTGATGGTCATGCGCTGGTCTAGCTGAATGAAGCGGGCGTTCATGTCCTGTGTCAACAGGGTGAACTTGGCGTTCATATCCTGCGTCAGCACGGCCAATTTGGCATCGACATCCTGGGTCAGCAGGGTGAACTTGCCGTCCATGCGTTGCTCAAGCTGAAAAATCTCAGCCCGTAGCTCTTTCACATCCGCCTTAGTCGCCAGCTCCTTCAAATTCATATCCAGCGCATCCGACAGCGCGCCGGCTTGCGCTTCGGCTTGTTGGGAGGAGACGCCAGCGGCTTTGAGCGTGTTGGCGTATTTGAGGGTGTCGAAAATGAGGGCAGTCATGGAACACCTCACCCCAAAAACACCTTGAACATCGTCGCAATGGCGCTGATGGCAATGCCGACGGCGACGCTGACTATCGTGCCAATCTTGATGGTCATACGCTGGTCTAGCTGAATGAAACGGGCGTTCATGTCCTGTGTCAGCAGGGTGAAC
>JAITMI010000149.1 GCA_031277435.1 Pseudomonadales bacterium | reverse complement strand
CCTTTTGCGATCATTATGTACTCGCCATAAGCCAAACTAGGATAGGGGGCGTTCGGTTCTTCAGCCTAACGGTTCAGCGTTAAGCGGCCCGCGTCAGCGGGTCCGCTTGAACGCGGGGTTAGGCCCATGCCCGCTATGCGCACGCGAGCCTAACTGAGAGTGTATATCTTTAGCCAGAGCGACGACCTTGCGCCATGCAGGATCTTTAAGCATTGAACTAACGGTTGAGTGAGTAGACAACGATGCTTCGGTCATTAAGCCATACAAGTGGGATAGAGATTTCATTTCTCCGTCGTTAAATACTGAGATGAATTCCGTGGAGGCAGGTGCGTATATGTCACTACAGAATGCTTCAATTAGCTCGCTCGGCACATGCCCGGCTTTGCCTCGCAACTCTTCCTCGTACTGAAGTTGGAGCGAAGGCGTGGCTAACAGTTCTAACTCGCTTAATACCCGCGCTCTAACGTCATTGAGGGTCATGGAACCCACTCCCGTTAGGAAACAACCTCAAGATTATAGATGAGCTTTCGGCTCGACAGCTTAACGGAGAATAGGGCGGGTCAAACCCGCCCTGCGTCAGGCGCCACCGCACGTTTACTTCTGCTTACTACTCTTATCGTCGTAGTAATAATCGTCGTAGCCGTAATCGTAATAATCGTCGTTATACACGTCGCCCATGATGCCGAAGCCAAACAGGTACCACAGGGCTACCAGGGAATTCACATCGTCCGCCGGCACGGCGTTGCCGTTGATCGTGAGTTCGCCGTCGCGGTAGCTCAGCGCGCTAACTAGCTCATCGCCCGTGTTTTGCAGGTAGCTGTAGGACTGTGCCCACGCGGTCAATTGCGCGATGGTGGCGTCGGCTTCTTGCGCGGCGGCGGCTTCGTCGCTGCCGGAGGCTTGGATTAGCGGTATCAGCAGGCTGCGGATCATCGGCTTGGACAGGCTCAGGTTGGCCCTTAGCTCGCGCAGCAGGTTGGGGATGATCTCTTCGGGAGTTTGATTGAAGGCGCCCGCGCCGGGGTCGGCCAGCTCTAGCCGCAGGTCGAAGCGCGTTTCGCCGCCTTCGTTGGATAGCCGCAGCGGGTCGATATACAGCGTTGGGTTGGCCGCCAGCCAGGTTCTGAAGGTCTTGGTGGCGAGCTTGAGGTCTTGCTGCTCTAGCGCCTCATCGGTCTCAAATTGCAGCGAACGCGCCATCATGCGGTCGTAGATTTCGAGCAGGGTCAGGGTGGGCGCGGTGGCCAGATCGCGCGCGCCGAAGCCGCCATTGAGCGTCAGGTTGATCTCCTGTCCGCCCGAGGGGGTCATGCCAAGTCCAAGTTCATACAATACATTGGCGGCCAGCAGGCTGCCATCGCGGCTTTCGCTCAGGTCGTAGCGCTGCTGATAGTCGCGCAGACGCAGCGACATGATGTTCTCTATCATCAGGTTGATTTCGTCGACCGCGAGTTCGCTGGCGCCGATTTGCAGGCCGGAGGCGCCTTGGTGCGATTGGCCGCCCAGGGTCAAGCCTTTGAGTTCGAGCTGGCCGGGGTCGTAGTCATCTTTGACCTTGAGCGTCAGTTCATCCATGTTGCCGCTGAGCGTCAGCGCGAGGCCGCGGCGCTGTACGCCAAGTTGCAGGTTCAGGCCGGAAAAGTTCAGATCGGCTTCGTCGTTCTCGAACGTAAGCGGCGGGAATGACAGTTCCGCGTCGACATTGCGGCCAAGGTCGATGGTGGCATGGCCGGACAGGGGCGCCTGGCCTTCGCCCAAGAGCGCGAACCACGCCTCGGTGCTGTCATTTTGGACCAGTTCAAAGGTGGCATCGCCCCGCACCGGCCATAGCTGCGCGCGTTTGAGGCGCGGCAGCGGGAAGGGGCCGTGGCTGAGGTGTTCGTGCAGGAGGAATACGGCTTCGCCTTCCTCGCCGAGGCCCGGATAGAAGAGGGTCGCGCGGTACTGAATGTCGGAGGAAAAGGTGCGCCGTTCGAGCGAATCCACCTCTACGCGGAACAAGCGGCCCAAGGGATGCGCTTGCAATTGCGTATTGATGAGGTCGATGTAGTGATGGACGCGGGCTTCGTTACGCAGACCGGCGAACCAGGACAGCCCCGCCCAGAGCGCGATAGCGCCCACGCCGATGAGCGCATTGCGTTGTGATTTTTGCATAACTTCCTCCTGAGGCGCCGCCCCGACCAATGCAGCCGGGGATTGTAGCCCCAGGAGGCGGGGAGCGCGGCGGTTTATTTCTGCGCGACGATGCTGAGCTTGATGACGGCGTTGACTTCGCTGCCCAGGCTCAGGTCGATGTCGTATTCGCCCACGTCGCGCAGCGCGCCGTCGGGCAAGAGGACTTCGCTCTTTTCCACCGCATGGCCGGCGGCGCTAAGCGCCTCGGCGATGTCGCGGGTGCCGACCGAGCCGAACAGCTTACCTTCATCGCCAGCATTGGCGCTGATGGTGACCAGCACTCCACCAATGGCGGCGGCGCGGGCTTCGGCGGTGGCGAGTTTTTCGGCGGCGACGCGCAAGAGTTCCGCTTTGCGCGCTTCAAAATCCGCCAGATTGTCCTTGGTGGCAGGAATCGCCTTGGAATACGGGAACAGGAAATTGCGGGCGTAACCGGAACGCACGTTCACTTTGTCGCCCACGTTGCCCATGCGGCCTACTTTTTCCAACAGAATGACTTCCATCGTGTACCTCGTTATCTCTTTCTAAATGGTTCGTTCTAAATAGTTCGTTATATAAACGGACGTTCTAAACGCTTCGTTTGTAGCGGCGGCGGAAATCCGCCACGCTGTCGGCAAATCCCGCCAGCGCCAAGAGTGGCAGCGCCAGTGGCAGCGCCAGCAGCAGTACCGCGTAAGCCAGCGCCAGCCAGAGCTTGCTGGCGCCGGTGTCCTTCACCCAGGCGTGCAGGACGGCCAGGCCGGTGAACGCGGGCAGCAAGCACAACAAATACAGCCAGTCCCGCAAGCCCGGCGCCCCGGCCAGACTGGCGAGCGCCAAAATGGCCAGCGCCAGTATCAGCCGCGGCGCGGGCCGCAGCGCGTGGAACTCTGCCTGAAACCCACCAGGGTTATACAACAAGGCTTGCCAGTAGCGCGCCAGTATCAGGGCCGCGATGGACAGGCCAGCCAAGCGGAAACCGTAGACGCTCAACAAGGCATCGCCGAGCAGTTCCGCCGTCAGTTCGCCGCCCTGCGGTAACAGCGGCGGCACGTCTTGCGCTTGCAGCCAAGTTAGCAACTCGTCCGCCAGCTCGCGCGTTTGCGCCACATAGGCGCTTTGCCAGGGCAGGCTCAACTGCGCCGCCAAGCCAAAGCCCGTGGCCAGCAGCATCACGGGTGGCCAGGACTCGCCGCTGCGCAACACCTGCGCCAAGGGCAACAGCGCCACCAGCATGAACAGCATCCCGGCATCGTGCGAGATGTACCAGCTCAGTACGGCGGGCAACAGAGCCCAGGGCAACAGCATCAGCCCTTCATGCAGGCCCCGGCGTAAACTCACCAGCGCCAGGACTGAGGCGCTCAACAAATTTAGCGGCGGGATCGGGATCAGCCCTAACAACATCGCGGCGGTCGCCGCCTGGCGCCGTCCGCTCATGATGTATTCGGCAAACCCGCGCATGGGCCGCCGTGCTTATACTTCGTGCGAATCCGTATACGGGATCAATGCCAGAAAACGCGCCTGCTTGATGGCGGTCGCCAACTGACGTTGATAGCGCGCCTTGGTGCCGGTGATGCGGCTGGGCACGATTTTCCCGGTTTCGGAAATGTTGGCCTTGAGCGTTTCAAGGTCTTTGTAATCGATATGCGTGATGCCTTCCGCGGTGAAGCGGCAGAACTTGCGGCGGCGGAAAAAACGCGCCATGACGAATCTCCTCTAAATGAATTCTGGGCCTTATTCCTGGTCAGCGGCTTCCGCTTCGGCGTCGTCAGACTCCTCGGCGGCGGCTGCGGCTTCTTCGGCTTCCGCCTGACTGCGCTGCGCGGCACGGGCCTTGCGCTCGCGGTTCTCGGTTTCAGCCTTCTGGATCGGCGAGATTTCGGTGATGGCTTCGTCGCGCTTGATGACCAGATTGCGAATGATGGCGTCGTTGTAGCGGAAGATGGAGCTAAGTTCGTCCAGCACTTCCTGCCCGCACTCGATGTTCATCAGCACGTAATGGGCTTTGTGGATTTTGTGGATGGGATAAGCCAGTTGGCGGCGGCCCCAGTCTTCCAGACGGTGCACGGCGCCGCCGGCATCCTTGACCATCTTGGTGTAGCGGTCGATCATCCCGCCAACCTGTTCGGATTGGTCAGGATGCACCATGAACACTATTTCGTAGTGGCGCATTGAAGCTCCTCGCGGTTTGTAGTCTCCCAAGCCATGCGCATTGAGGCGTATGCCGGTGAGACAAGGAGTTAAGCGGGCAGGGCAAGCCTACCCACGGAAAAAGAGGCGGCAGTGTATAGATGCGGCGGCCTGAGCGCAAGCGCGGTAATATGCGCTCCCCCACCCTAGCCCTCCCCCGCAAGCGGAGGAGGGAACCGTCCGGTGATGCCGGGCAGCGGGAATAATGGGAATGATGGGAATATAGTAGATACGGTAGCAACGACACGGACCAGCACATGCAAACCCTGGATCAATTACTGCCCCAGCCCCTCTCCACGGCGGAGCGCAGCGTCAATTTCGACGGCGTGCGCGAGCCGGTGCTCGCCTACCGCGCGCGGGCGGAGCGCGACCACATCGACGCCATCAACCAACTGTTCGCCGAATTCGAGCTGGCCTACCACAATCAATTCCACAAGGCTTACGCGCAGGAAGGCAGCTTGGCGCTGGCCAAAAAATACTGGCTGGGATGCCTGGAGGAATTCCCGCCGCGCCTGATTCTGCGCGCCGCGCGGCATCTGGCGAAAACGCAGGAATTTCTGCCCACCGTAGCGGCGGTGGTGGCCGCGTGCGAAAACGCCCCCGCCTTGTTCGGCCTGCCGCCGGTGCGCGCCGCTTATATAGAAGCCTGCTGCAAGGCGGAACCGAAGGCGCAACAAGCATGGTCGCACCCGGCGGTGTATCTCGCCGGCTGCGCGACCGGCTGGTTCGCGCTCGGCAGTGAAACGCAGGACGCGATCTTTCCCCTGTTCGAGCACAACTACCAGCAGCTTTGCCAGCGCGTGGTGCGCGGCGAAACGCTGGAAGTGCCGCTGCCCGCCGCGCTGCCGCGCCGGGTCAGCGCCGTGCTCAGCGCACAAGAGAATCGCGCCAGACTGGCGGCCCTGCGCCAGCGTTTCGATGTATAAGGCGAGCCCCGCCCCATGAACGCACGCTGGCTGAGCTGGAGTGTACGCACGCTGAGCGCGCTCGTGCTCGTGCTGGCGCTCTTGTGCGCGCTCGCGCTACTACTGTTGTCCACCAATTTTGGAACGCGCTTCTTGTGGCGCATGGCGCAACCGGTGGCCTTGGCCGCTGGCGTACAACTGCAAGGCGAGATCGGCGCGGGCTCCTTGCTCGATGGCCTGCGTCTACAAAATTTCAGCCTGAATCGCGACGCTGGCGCAGGCGGCGCGCTCACCCTGCAAGTGCAAGAATTCACCCTCACCTGGCAGCCGGGCGCCTTGTTCAGCGGGCGGCTCCAGATCGACAGCGTACACGTGCAAGGCATCAGCGGCGGTTTTCGCGCCTCCACCCTGCCTTCGACGCCCTCCGCGCCGCTCACCCGCGAGCAATTACACGCCTGGCTGTTTGAACTGCCGCTCGACATCGCGCTCGATAGCGTGTCGCTGAGTGGCGTAAGTTTCACCGTAGGTGAAAGCCAAATTGGTACGGAAAGTCTACAATTTTCCGCGTATTTGAATCACGACATGCTGCGGCTCGACGGCTTCGACTGGCGCTGGCAACCCTACGGCCTCAGCGCGGCATTACAGTTGGATGCCGCCTTCGCCCTCAACGGCGCATTGAATTGGAACGCCAGCGCCGCCAACGTCGATTACAGCGGCGCGCTCACCCTCGGCGGCACGCTCGATGCGCTCACGCTCACCCATCAATTGAACGCGCCGCAAACCATCACCAGCAACATCACGCTGAATCCGGGTCTGTTCGCGGGGCAAAGCCTCAGCTTCACGCTACAGAGCGAAGCCGCCGCGCTGGACCTCAGTACCTGGGGCGTGAACGGCGCGCGTTTGTCCAGCGTCTCGCTCAATGCCAGCGGCACGCCCGCCGCGCTTAGCGCGCAAGCGGCGCTCAGCGCCAGCTACCCCGCGCTGCCCGATACCAACGCCACGCTCACGCTACGCTGGCAAGATGGCACGCTAACGCTTGATGCGCTGCAAGTGCTCAATCCCGAACTCGATTTTGCCTTAAGCGGCGCCGTAATTCCCGCGCCGCTGCAAGTGCAACTCGACTGGCGTTTGAACCGCCTCGACCCCGGCGCGCGCTTCCCCACGCTGCAATTGACCGGCGTAAGCGGCAACGGCGCGGTGAATCTCGCGCAAAATCCCGAGGCATTGTTAACCACGATTGACATCGCCTCGCTCAGCGGCGCGCTTAACGGCCTGCCGCTGACGATTCAAGGCAATGCCGCCCTGCGCGGCGCGCTGCCCGAGCAAGTGACGCTCAACGCGCAAAGCGGCGACAACCGGCTCGAACTGAACGGCGGCATGAGCGATACGCTGGATTTACGCTGGAATCTGCAAGCGCCGGATTTATCGCAATTATGGACCGAATTGAACGGAACGATTAGCGGCGCTGGTGAAATCAGCGGCGCCCCGCAAGCGCC
>JAITMI010000058.1 GCA_031277435.1 Pseudomonadales bacterium | reverse complement strand
GCGCCGCCGCGCTTGCGGCGGGGAATGTCGAAACGCTGGCGGCGTTCCCACAGGCATTTACGGCTGATGCCGAGTTTCTTGGCCAGCTCGGTTTCGTTCATCTGCTCCTGGTGTTCCAGCACGAAGCGCTGGAAATATTCCTCCAGCGACAGGTCTTCGCTGGGGTCGCTGTGGATGCTCACGGCAGCGGTTGGCGGCTCTGGCTGTTCGCCCTGCTCGTCATCCTTGGCGGCGATTTTCACCAGTTCAACATCGAGCCCCAAAAGATCCATGGCGAGCACCGGCTCTTCGGTCAAAATCACCGCCCGCTCAATGGCGTTTTCCAGCTCGCGCACGTTGCCGGGCCAGGGATAGGTGGTGATGGCTTGAATGGCGTCGGCGCTGAAGCTCATCGGCTCCTTGCCCAGGCGCTTGCAGGTATTGGTGAGGATACGGTCGGCCAATTCCAGAATGTCGTTGCCGCGCTCGCGCAAGGGCGGCAAGAGCAAGGGCATGACATTGATGCGATAGAACAAATCTTCGCGGAAACGCCCCTCGCGCACGAACTGCTTGAGGTCGCGGTGCGTGGCCGCCACCAGCCGCACGTCCACTTTTTGCGACTGCACCGAGCCCACCTTGCGGATTTCGTGTTCCTGCAACACGCGCAGCAAACGCGCCTGCGCTTCCAGCGGCAGTTCGCCGATTTCATCGAGAAACAACGTGCCGTTGTTGGCGGCTTCCACCAGACCGGTGCGGGTGGCGGTGGCGCCGGTGAAGGCGCCTTTTTCGTGACCAAACAGTTCAGATTCGATGAGATTTTCCGGAATCGCCGCGCAGTTCACCGAAATCAGGCTGGCGTCGCGCCGCGAGCTGGCCTCGTGCACCGCGCGCGCCACCAGTTCCTTGCCGGTGCCGGATTCACCCTGAATCAACACCGAGGAATTGGTCTGCGCCACTTGGCGAATGCGGCGGAACAGTTCCAGCATCTGCGGACACCTGCCCACCATGCCGGTGACCGGGGCTTCGCTGGGGCGCGGATGCAAGCGGGAAATGTTGCGGACCTTGGCCTCGCCGCCGATGACGCGGGCGATGGCGCTGAGGATTTCGTCATGCTCGAAGGGCTTGGCGATGTAATAGACGGCGCCGATCTTCATCGAATCAATGGCGCTGCGCAGGCTGGCGTAGCTGGTCATGATCAACACCGGCGTGGGCGTGCGCTTGATCAGGTCGGTGCCGGGGGCGCCGGGCAGGCGCAGGTCGCTGATGATGACGTCAAAGCCATCAAGGTCGTAATGATCGAGCGCGTCCTGCACGTCGCGCGCTTCGCTCACCTCATACCCATTGCGTTCCAACAGGCGGCGCAGCGCGCCGCGAATGATGTCTTCATCTTCTACGATCAACAAATGGCTCATGGGCTCGTCCCGGTACCGCCGCGCGGCTCAGGGTGATTGGGGCTCGTGCTCCTCAGCATCCGCCGCGCCGGGCGCGAGGTACCTGGGAAACGTGACAATAACTCTAGTGCCAGTGTCACTCAAGGTATCAACCGGGCTTTCGATGTGAATCGTGCCGCCTAAGTCCGTCACGATGCTGTAAACCAGCGATAAACCCAGCCCAGTGCCCTTTCCTGGGTCTTTACTGGTGTAAAAAGGCTCAAAAATGCGCTCTTGCAGCGCTTTGGGGATGCCGGAGCCCTGGTCCGTCACCGTCAGTGTTACTGAGGTATCGTTGCTACTGTCGGTGACAGTGATCTGAGAACCGGGGGCGCTGGCGTCGCGGGCGTTGGTCAAGAGATTCAACAATACCTGCTGGATGCGCTGAGCGTCGCCGCGCACCTTGGCGCTACTTTGGCACTGGTTGAGGATGCTTACGTCCTGGGCATCGCTTTGCAGCCGTAGCAGTTTGAGCGTTTCTTCGGTCAGATGCCGCAAATCCACCGCTTCCTGGCGCGGCGGCTGCCCCGCCAAGCGGCCACTGTGCGAAAAGCTGACCAGCGCGGAGGTGATCGAGGCGATGCGCCGCGTCTGCTGGATGATCTGCTGTGCCATCTCGCGCAATTCCGCCTCTTCGGTTTCATCGCGCAGGTTCTGCGCCAGGCAGGCGATGCCCGTCACCGGATTGCCGATTTCGTGCGCCACCCCGGCGGCGAGACGGCCAATGGAACTGAGCCGCTCGGCGTGCGCCAGTTCGGCTTCGAGCACGCGGGTTTCGGTCAGATCTTCCACCAGCAGCACGCGGCCACTGTCGCCTTCGTGCGCGCCCTCCGGCGTACCAGCGCCGCTTTTGTGCATACTGGCCTTGTGCAGCGTGAAATAGCGCTCGCGGCCATCGCCGTGCACGAAATGCCGCTGCGAGATACCGCCCTCTTGTTCCAGAAACTCGCTCAACAGCGCGCGCCAGGGCTCGGGCAAGGCGCCGAGCGGCAAGCCCACCAGCTCGCTGGCGGGATGGCCAGTGAGCGCGTGCATGGCGTTGTTCCACAAGGTGATGACGCCTTCGCGGTCCACCGAACACACGCCCATCGGCAATTCTTGCAAAATCTGCCGGTGATGGCGCCGCAAGGTGTCGAGGTCGAGCGCGATACCGCTGAGATTACCGGGGCGGCTTTCAAGCTGCGATTCGATTACGCTCAAACCCAGGCCGGAGGGGCCGTGATCCTGCATCTGATAGGGAATGTACCGTTCGATCAAACGCTGCGCGATGGAAGGCCCGAGCAGCGCCGAAAGATTGCCTTCCAACTGCGTGCGCAATTGTTGCAGGCGATGGGTGCGCCGTTCCTCGAAATCAAGGCCGAGATCGGCGAGCGCCTGCGACACTTCGCGCTTGGCGATGTCGAGCCCCAAGGGCGGCGTGAGCTTATTGACGAAATCCGCCGGATTTTTCAGCGCCAATTGCCCCGACAGCGTCTGGCTGACGCGATCCGGCCGGCATTGCCGCGCGGCGCGGCGTTCCTGCGCGCTGGTCGAGGTAAAGAGCGAAAGCAGCAGCAATGCGGCCAGATTGCTCAACAGTGAAATACTGGCAATCAAGTTCCAATTGAGCGCGCCAGCTGTGGTGTAACTGAACTCAAACAAGGTAGGCCCACCCAAAAGCGGCACCAAGCCAAGCACGATCCATGAGGCAAAGCCCGCCAGCAAACCGCCAATGAAGCCCTTGCCATTGGCGCTGGGCCAGTACAATAACGCCAATATTCCCGGCAAAAATTGCAAACCGGCGATGAAGGCCACGAAGCCGGCGTCGAGGATGCCGTCGCTGGGCATCAGCACAAACACATGGATGAGATAGCTCAACACCAATAGCGAACCAATCAAGAGCCGCCGGCGGCGCAAGAGCCAGGCATAGAGATTGGCGCCCGAAGGCGGCCTTTGCAAACGCAACAAAAGATGGTTCATGCACATGTTGGACATGGCCAGCGCCAGCACGATGGACACGCTGGTGGCCGCCGCCAGACCACCGGTATAAAACAGCAGCGACAACCACGGCGCATCGCTCAAGATCCCCACCATCAGCCCCGCGAATTGCAGCGGCGCGCCCCCGCCCAGGTAGTCATGCGCCCACAATAAAGGCAATACCGGCAAACTTGCCAAGAGCAGAAACAACGGCACGCCCCAGCTCGCGGTGGGCAGATGACGCGGCACGCGGTTTTCGTGAAAAATCATGTGGAAAATATGCGGCATGGCGATGGCGGCGGAGAAGAACATCAATACCAGCAAATTGGACGTATCAGCCAAAAATGGCCTGTCGAGCCTAGTGAGTTCCGCCGGCTGCGCGCTCAGCCAGGCATCGAGCTTGGTGAAGCCGCCGAACACGCCATAGACCGCGAACGCACCCGCGATCAGCAATACCAGAAGTTTGAACACGGTTTCAAACGCCAGCCCCGCCACGATGCCAGCGTTGCGGCCACGCCCGGTAACATCGCGCGTGCCAAAGCGCAGCGTGAACAAAATCATCAAGAGGCAAAACAGCGCCGCGCTCCAGGCCGGGTTCACCGTGGGCGCCAACATGCGCGTGCTGGACGCCACCACCAGATATTGCAAAGCCAACAAGGGCAGCGCACAAAAAAGCAGCGCCAGCGTGGTGAGCGTGCCAGCCAAAGCGCTGTGAAAACGGAACGCGAACACATCCGGCAGCGAATTGAGTTGCCGGGCGCGAGTCAGGCGCAATAGCGGCAGAATCAACACCGGCGCGAACAGAAACGCCAGGCCGTAGCCAAGGTAATAGGCGTTGTAACCAAAACCGCGCGAAGCGGCGGACAAAAACGCGCTGTAAAACGACCAGGTGCTGACGATAATGCCCAGCGACAGCACGTAAACCAGCGGATGATTAAGCAGCCGCGCCCGCAAACGCCCACGCTCGCCCAGCCGCGCCACGGCGTAAAACCCGGCGAAATACAGCGCCGCGGCCAGCAAGAGCCGCGCGGAATCAAACATCATCATGGGGCTTTTCCCGGTTCAACAAAGCGGCGAACACGATCACCAAGAACGCCATCAAAAAAGCGCTGTACCACAGCGCATCCGCCTCAATCGCCCGCTCTGCGTTGTAGGCGGTCAATAACACCAGCAGCATGAGTAAGGATGTGCGTTGCATGAGAATTTATGTGGGATTATTCATTTGGGATTGATTATTTATCGCCCCCATCCCGGCCTTCCCCCGTAAACGGGGGAAGGGGTAGTCTGGCGGCAATGGCGGAGATTGAGTTTCGATCATACTCCGCGCCTCGACCGGCTCAAAGCGTGAGCGGAATTTGTTTGAGACTTTGCAATTGCTCAGGCCGCCAATGCTGGATGGCCCAGGATAAGAGGTCATCTCTGCTGGCGTGGCGCAACGCTGTCGCCGGTTCCTG
>JAITMI010000003.1 GCA_031277435.1 Pseudomonadales bacterium | reverse complement strand
TGAGCTGAGCGTCAGCGTGGCCGACCCCTTCACCGCGCTGCACGCTGGCGCGCGGGTGGACGCGGCGCTACAGCGCGAAGGCCCCGCGCTGCTCTTGGCCGCCGGCCTCGCCTTGCGAGGGCTGCCCGATGCATGAATTCAACTTTTTACCCTGGCGCGAACAGGAGCGCGCGCGCCGCAAAACGGATTTTCTGCGTTTGCTTGGCGGCGCGGCGTTTTGCGCGCTGCTCCTTTTGTACGGCAACGCCTACACCTTGCGCCAGCGCCTCGCCGCGCAAGAGTTGCAACACAGCGCGCTCGGGCAACAGCTCGCCACGCTGGAAAGCCCGCTCAGCGAACTGCGCGCGCTACGCGAACAACATGAGATTTTGGAACAACAGTTAACGGCGCTGCAAACCTTGCAAGCCCAGCGCGCCAGCGCCGCCCTCTTGCTCGACGCCCTGGCCCGCGCCCTGCCGCCAAGCGCGTATTACACCGCGCTCGAACGCCAGAGCGATCTCCTGCGGCTGAACGGCATGGCGAGCGGCAACGAACTGACGGCCTTGATGCAGGCGCTGGCGCTCGTGCCAGGGCTCGGCACGCCACAATTGCATGACATCACCACCCCGCGCCCGACGGCGCAAGGCGCTTTCGCGCTGTCATTGCCGTTGCCGGAAATACCAGAGGAAACGCCATGAATTTTTTACAGCATTATGAAGAACTACTGCATTTCGACTGGCACGAATTGAACGACCTGGACACGCTCGGCAACTGGCCGGCGGCGCTCAAAACCTTGGTCTTGCTTTTGGCCTTTGGCCTCTGCCTGGGCCTTGGCAACACCGTGCTGCTACGCGGCACGCGCGCCGATCTGGAACGATCACTCACGGAAACCACCACCTTGCGCGATGAACTGCGCGCCAAGCAAAACCTGGCGGCGACGTTGAACAGCGAACGCGCCAAACTGCACGTCAGTGAAGCCGCGCTTGGCGCGCTGCTGCACCAATTGCCCGCGCGTTCCGCCTTACCGGCGGTGCTGGACGCGGTGGCCGAGGCGGCGCGGCGCTACGGCCTCGCGCTTGATGCCTTGACGCTAGGCGAAGAACAGCCGCATGAATTTTATCTGGAACAGCCATTCTCGCTGACGCTGCGCGGCGACTATCACGCGCTCGGCCTGTTCATGGGCGAGTTGGCCGCCTGGCCGCTATTCGTCGCGCCGCGCGATTTCAGCCTTACGCCAGAAGGCACGCTATTGCGCGCGCAGCTCGATGTCAGCCTCTATCAAACCACGCAAGACGCTCAGGCCGCCGCGCTACCAAACCTGCTCGATAACACGCCCACTCTTTATACCGCCGCCGCGCTGCGCGATCCCTTTGCGCCGGACAGCCCGGCAAGCACCAGCGCCAACGCGCCCGATGCCGAGCGGCCACGGGAAGCCCTGGAAGCCTTCGACCTGAGCGAGCTGCGCATGAGCGGCACCTTGGAGCGCCAAGGCCAGCGCTGGGCCTTGATCGGCGACCCCAGCGGCAAAGTCACCCGCGTGGGGCTGGGCGCGCGGCTCGGGCGCGATCAGGGGCGCATCGTGCGCATCAGCCGCGAGCGGGTGGAGTTGATCGAGGTGGTGCAAGAAGGCGCGACATGGCGCGAACGCGACAACAGTTTGTCACTGCCCCTAATAAATGGAACGCAAAGGATAAAACGATGAAAAACAAAATAATAACGCGCTTTTGCTGGTGGATTTTTTTACTGTGCGGCTATCACGCGCAGGCGGCGGAAGACCGGCGCATCACGCTCGATTTTCAGGACATCGAAATTCGCGCCGCGCTGCAACTCTTGGCCGATTTCAACGACTTCAACCTGGTGGTGGGCGACAGCGTCAGCGGCCTCGTTACCGTGCGCCTCAATGAAGTGCCCTGGGAACAGGCGCTTGATCTGCTTTTGAGACCGCGCGGTCTGGATCAGCGGCGCATCGGCCAAGTGCTGTATATCGCGCCGGCGGCGGAATTGGCGCGGGCGGAGCTGGATCAGTTGCAGATAGAGGAACAGCGCAAGATCCTCGCGCCGCTGGTCACCCAATACATCGAAATGCACTACGCGGTGGCCGCTGATCTTTTGCCCCTGCTGCGCGGCGACAACGGCGCGGAGGGCATTCTTACCGAACGCGGCAGCGCGGCGGTGGATCAGCGCACCAACACCTTGATCGTGCAGGACGTGCAGGCGGTGCTCGATGAAATCCGCGCGCTGCTTTCGCACCTCGACGTGCCGGTGCGGCAGGTCTTGATTGAGGCGCGCATCGTCAATGCTTCCACCTCGTTCAGCCGCTCGCTCGGCATCCGCTGGAGCGGTATGCAGAGCTTTCCGCGCGCGGGCGACCAGTTCGTGCTCAGCGGCAACCTGGAAGCGGCGGCGAGCGGCGGTGAGGGGCTCTTGGTCGATCTTGGCTTGGAACAGCGCGGCGCGTCGATCGCGCTCGGCTACGCGGGCAATAGCGGCTTGTTGCAGTTGGAATTGTCCGCGCTACAGGCCAGCGGCGAAGGCGAAGTGATCGCGCAGCCGAAGGTGACGACGCAGGATCAACAGGCGGCGCGCATCGAATCCGGCGTGCAGATTCCCTATCAGGCGCAGGCTGGCGGCACCGCTGGCGGCTCCACCACCGAGTTCATCACCGCCGCGCTGTCCTTGCAGGTAACGCCGCAGATCACCCCCGATGGCCGCATCATCATGCTG
>JAITMI010000002.1 GCA_031277435.1 Pseudomonadales bacterium | reverse complement strand
CCAATAGGTGCCAGAAGGATTCCGGATCTAATGCAATGGACTCCATAAAACGCCGTACACGCTCTGGAAATTCATCGAATCCGTTAACGGTAGCAAAGTGCCGACCATCTATCGTGTTAAGAATAACCTTTCCGTATGAGAAGTCTCCAAGACTAGGGCGATCAAAAGATTCTTCGCATTGGGCGCATTTTGCAGCGAATGTTGGAATTTCCCTCATGGACTTGAAATCTATCAGATATGGATCAATGCGTAATCTGTTTAGCTTAACACCAATTAGACGACTTGGTTTGAAAGCCGCAGTGTCATCTAACTTATAAATGTAGTCAATATTATCAACAACATAGCACTTACATTTCCGTTTAGACAAACCTAAAATTTTACGGATGGAAAATAAACCAATCAAACTGCTGATGGAACAAAACAAATTTCCGTGGGAGATATTTGCCATTCAGTTCTAAAAATCCTCCAACACCTCCGGCGCCGGTATTTCTGGCACCAGGTAGGGCCGCGCTTCGATCAGCACATTGAGCATGGGATGGTCGAGGTAGTAGAGGCGGTCGAAGTTGAGGTTTTGGTCGGCGCGTAATTGCCAGATGCGTTCGATGCCGTGCGCGGGGGCGGGGGTGAGGGGGAAGGGCAGGGGGCTTTGGCTCTCGGGTTCTTGCTCGGGGCGCAGAATGTCCGGTAGCGTGGGCAGTTGCCAGCGGGCGGCGTCGCTGCTTGGGCCTTGCGTGAATTCGCTGAGCCATAGATTCAAATCCAGATGCGCCTGCGCGGCGCCGACATCGCTCAGGCGCAGGCTGCCTTCGAGCGCCGTGTGGCCGTCCACGTTTTCGCCCGCTTGCACCGCTACGGCGGGTACTCTGTTGCGTTCCAATAAGGGCTGCCGCCAGACTTGATGCCATAGCACTTGATAATCGGACGATTGGTCCAGATTGCGATTCATGGCGGTGAAACGCGAGGCGGTGGCGGTCAATTCGAGATAAGGATCGCGCTCTGGGTCCATGATTTTGAACGCCCCGTTTTGCGCTGGCGCCGCGGGCACGGTGAAATCGTATTGCGGCGCGCTGGGCCTTGGCGCGGCGGCGGCGGGCGGGAACAGGGGGAAGTTGGACAACTCGGCGAAATCCGGGTTTTGCGCGGGGTCTGGCGCCGCTTCAGGTTCAGGCGGTTGATCCGCTGGGAAGGGATAGGCGTAGCCGTCGAGCAGGGTGGCGAGCAGGCGCGGGTTGGTGAAATAGCTGAGGCTGAGTTTGCCGGGGTTGGCGGCTTCGCCGCTGAGGTTGGCTTCGGCGCGGAATACCGTTACTTCCACTTCGATCCAGCGCCGGCCGTCGGGGCTGATGCCGCTGGGCTGCACGGGTTCCGGGGCGTCGGCGAATACGCCCAGCGATGAGGTTTGCGCCAGCGTCAGCGGCGCGGCGCTCAGTGAGATGCAGAAAAACAGGGTGGCGCGAGACGGCGTCATGGCGTATTCCTTGGCTAACTGGCCAAATGGTCGAGCAGTGTTTCTACCATTACTATGCGCTCGGCGGGAAGCGCGGTGTCTTGTTTGAGGCGCAATTCCGAGCCGCCGCCGAGACTGTAACGCGCGCTTTGTTTTTGCACCAGACTCACCAGCTTGTAGGGATCGACCTGGGTATCGGCGGCGAATTTCAGTTTGCAGCCGCTCTGATTGGCTTCCACTTTGCTGATGCCCAAGGCTTGCGCGCGCAGCTTGAGCTGGGTGACGCTGAAAAGATGCTGCGCGGCCTCGGGCAAGAGGCCGAAACGGTCGATCAATTCCACTTTGAGTTCGCGCAAATCGGCGTCGTTGGCGGCGCTGGCGATGCGCTTGTATAGAAGCAGGCGGCCATGCACGTCGGGCACGTAGGTGTCGGGTAAGAGTGCGGGGATGCGTAGATTCACTTCGGCGCCGCTTTGCGGATTCAGGTCGAGACTGGGCGTTTTGCCTTGTTTTAATCGCTTCACGGTTTCCGCCAGCATGTCGCTGTAGAGCGAAAAGCCAATCGTGTGCATGTGACCGCTTTGTTCCTCGCCCAAAAGTTCTCCCGCGCCGCGGATTTCCAGATCGTGACTGGCGAGCGTGAAGCCGGCGCCGAGCGTGTCGGCGGCGCTGATGGCGTCGAGGCGTTTGGCGGCGTCGGCGGTCATTTCCTTGGGATGCGGCGTCAATAAATACGCATAAGCCTGATGATGCGAACGCCCGACGCGGCCACGCAATTGGTGCAATTGCGCCAAGCCAAAACTATCGGCGCGGTCGATGATGATGGTGTTGGCGCTGGGAATGTCGATGCCGGTCTCAATGATGGTGGAGCACACCAGCACGTTGTGGCGCTTGTGGTAGAAATCCGACATCACACGTTCCAATTCGCTTTCGCGCAATTGGCCGTGGCCCACCGCCACGCGCGCTTCGGGTACCAGCTTGGCGATTTCTTCGGCGCGTTTGTCGATGCTTTGCACTTCGTTGTGCAGATAAAACACCTGGCCGCCGCGCAAGAGTTCGCGGTGAATGGCTTCTTTTACCAAGGCCGGATTGCTCTGGCGCACGAAGGTTTTGACCGACAG
>JAITMI010000360.1 GCA_031277435.1 Pseudomonadales bacterium | reverse complement strand
CCAATGCCCATGCCCGGGTGTCACACGCACGCGGAACCGCCGATGACGGAAGCGAAGGATCGGCTGATAGATTTTGGCCGTGCGTCCTGGGAAGCGTTCATCAATGAATGGGTGCGGGGCGCACTGGCGGTGCCATTGATGCCCTGCACCGTCGATCAGTTGTTTTTGCTGTACCGTCGCTGGAGCGAGGCGGGCCGGGAGCATGTTACGACGCGGCAGAAATTTTCTGGGTATCTGGCGGCGCATGAGGCGCTGACGCGGCGGCGGGATGTGCATTACGTAAACGGGAAAGCGCGGGGGAAAGTCACGATGATCGTGCCGAAAGCGCCGGTGGAGGAATACCGGCACCGTGAGAACGAGCCTCAAGAGCTGTGGTTTGGCCGCTGTATCGGCAGTTTTGAGACGCTGTATCTGCCAATTGAGGGGGTGAAATAGGGTGTTCAATAGTATTTGCCGGATCATGCCGGATCACTTTATTTCATCTCCGGCACGCCAGCCCCTTGAAAATAAAGGGAATGCCGGATTGCCGGATATGCCGGATACCCGGCGCGCGCGCACACGGGCGCGAACGCGCGTCACGCGGGGCGGAGGTGCGCGGCGCGGGCGTGGGTGCGTCTGTGAAATTTTTTCTCCCGTGCGCGCGCGTAACGTATCCGGCATATCCGGCAATCCGGCAAATAAAAATAAATCAATAACTTAGCGTGCCGGAGATGAAATAAAGTGATCCGGCATGATCCGGTAAAGAAAACGGGGTAAGGAATTACGGTTTTAGGGAGTGAAAAAAAAATGCAAACGCTATCGACAAAAGACGTGCGGGGATTGGTTGAGCTGGCGGAGGCGTTGCAGGCTCATGATGGCGCCTTGCAGGTCAGATCGATCAGCACGCTGGAGCGGCTGACGAATATCAAGGACTGGGGCGCTATGGCTGGGCAAAGCGGTGTAGGGCTTGGGTATGCACGGCTGGCGCTCGACGGTAGTGGTGCTGGTGAACCGCGCTTGTCCGTGGAGCGATATGAGCAGATCACGCGGGCGATTGAGGCTCAGCCGTTCCATTACCGCCTGGCGCTGCTTTGTGTGTATGAAAACGGCAGGTCGATATCGGCGCTGGCGCGCGGGCTTGGAGTGCCTCGCCGGCGTGTTGAAGGCTGGGTATGGCACGCCCTGGAAAGGGTCGATGCGCTGGTGAATTAGCGTGAATGTATTGAATTTGACACCCTCCGCCGCTCCGGGGTACTCTGCCGCCGCACTTGTAAATTCAGGTGCCGGGATTGGCATCCTGATTGAGGCGGCAAGGGGCCGCTACGTTCTACGTAATGCGGCTTTTTTGCGTCCGTGTGTTTGCTCTATGAGCGGGCCGGACGGGGAGCCGCAAGGCTCGCTGGTGCCTCACCAGTATGCCAACCCGTTTGGTTCCGCTCACCCGTTTGGCATCGGGTGGCGGTTCGTCAACGAACTGAGGCACACACTATGACCAAGACCAATCTCATGTTGGGCAATTCATCCGTCCGTGAACTGGATGGCCTGTATAACCTTAATGATCTTCACGCCGCCGCTGGCGGCAATCCAACCCATCGTCCGCATCAGTTTCTGCGCAATGCTCAAACGCAGGCGCTGGTCGCTGAATTGGAAACTGCGCAGATTTGCGCAGTTTCCACAATCTCTGGCCGCGCCGGCGGAACCTACGCTTGCCGCGAACTGGTGATCGCCTACGCCGCGTGGATCAGCGCGGAATTCCACCTGAAGGTGATTTCGGAAATTCCTCGACTCCAGCGCGCCGGCGCCGCAACAGCCAGTGGCGCTACCGCCTCCACCGCCGCCCATCCCCGTCGTTGTCGTCGTCCCCGGCCCTGGCAGCTACGCGGTCTATGTGGCGGAGGGTAGCGCGCCGGTAGTGAAGTCGTTGGCGGGCCATACCGTGGTGGACGCGGTGGCCGCGGAAAAACTGGAGGATTACGTGCGCCATGTGCAATGGGATTTGCAAGAGCTGGCCAAACGGATGCGGATCATTACCGGCGATGCCGATTTGAGCGTGGTGGATCAGCCGGTGTATTTCATGTCTTGGGCGCCGCTCCGGGGAGGGAAGAAGTGATGACGCATGAAAAACAGCATGATATCAAGGGGCATCACTATGATGCGTCCTGGCAGGCTGTGTACGGCGCGGTTGCGATCGCTACGCTGTTGCGCGCCGATTTTGCCGAGAGGCTGGGGCTCGCTGGCGCCAGCCTCCCCGCCGAACTGGACGACAACGCCGCCGATGGCCTTTTCTGCGCGCTGCTTAGCTGCCTGCATGAGGCCACATGGCACCTTGAGTATTTGCAGGAGGGTGAGCAATGAGCGCGCTTGATACGGTACTGGACCAATTCGTCGCCGCCGGTTAGGAGAAAATAAAAATTTCAGTTATTTTGAGAAAACGGTTGTTTTTCCGAAATTTCGGAATATTATTTAGGCAGTGTTGAGTTTTGCACCCCAACGAAAGCCCTGGCCCTCGCGCCGGGGCTTTTGCGTTTTTGGCGTTTGGTTTTTGCGGCCGTTGCTACAGGTGCGCCAGTCCCCGCCTTGCTGGTCGCGGGTTCAACTCCCGCACGGTCGCGTCCTTTTCGTGAGTGTCACCCTATGATCCGTTTACCAGCAACGCCCGACGTAGCGCTGCGCGAAGTCGTTGTGCCGGCGCTGGCGTTGCTGCCAGTGAAGATGGATACGCCGGAGGCGCGGCTGTTGCTGCTGGCGATTGGTGAGCAGGAATCGGGCTTTGCTCACCGCCGGCAGATCAAGGGGCCGGCGAGGGGGCTGTTCCAGTTCGAGGTGATCGCGGTCACGGAGGTCATGACGCGGACGGAAACGGCGGCGCTGGCGCTGGCGGTATGCGTGCAGCGCGGGCTTTCGCGTTACTCAACGCCGGAGCAGGTGCACGCGCAGCTTGAGCAGGACGACGTGCTGGCCTGTGTGTTCGCTCGCTTGCTCGTGTGGCTCGATCCCGCGCCGTTGCCGCCGCTGGCCTACGAAGAGGGCGCCTGGCGCTATTACCGGCGCTGCTGGAAGCCTGGCGCGGATCATGTGCACCGCTGGAGCGAGAGCTACAAGCACGCCCTGGGCGCGATGACGAGGCAGTAATGAACAACATGGTGGAGGCCATTTTCAGCGAGCACGGGGCCGTGGCGGGCTTGCTGCTGGCGGGCCTGGTGTGGATGGCATTGCGGCTGGAACGCGCGATGCAGGGCCAGAAAGAGGCGCTCTTGGATTACACGGCCGCGCTCAAGCGGCGGGTTGAGATTTTCGAGCGCGACCTGGGGCGGGCGTTGGAGCGCTACGACGAATGCGCGCGGCGCAACGCGGAGCTGCTGGCGCGCCTGGCTGTGTTTGAGGCGAAAGAGAAGGGGGCCGGGCCGGCATGATCGGCTGGCTGCTGAAACTGGCGCCGCTGGCCGCTGGCGTGATTGGCAAGATTCAGGCGCGCTCCTGGGCTCCCTGGGCACTGCTGGGCGCGATTCTGGCTCTTGGGGCATCCCACCTGGCGGTCTACGCTAAAGCGAGCCGGGCGAGTGCACAGCGCGTTACAGCGGCATGGGAGGCTGACAAGGCGGCGTGGACGCAACGGGCGGCGGCGCTGGAATCCGAATACCGCGCTCGGGAGCGGGCGCTACGGCAAACGGCACAGGACATATCCGATGATCTGCACGCGCAACTTGATGAAACGCGCACTGACTATCAGCTCGCGCTCGATGCTTCTCGCGCTAACGCTGGCCGGCTGCGCCAGCAGTTCCAGGGTTGCCGCGCCCTTGGTGTGTCCGGCGCCGCCGATGATCCCGGCGCCGCCGGCGGCGATG
>JAITMI010000318.1 GCA_031277435.1 Pseudomonadales bacterium | reverse complement strand
CGCGAGAGTAGCGGCGCGGCGCCGCCGCTGGTCACGGCGACCGTCAAGGGCGCGCGTTCGATGATGGAGGGAAAAATAAACGTGCAAAGCGCTGGCTGATCCACCACGTTCACCGGCAGGCGCTGCGCCCGTGCCAGCGCGTGGAGGCGTTCGTTGAGGGTTTGATCGTCCGTGGCGGCGACTACCAAGGCCACATCGCACAGATCATTATCTTGGAATTGCCGTTCCAACACCTCATGCCGGGGAGTTTGCAGCAAGGCGCGAAGTTCATCGTCCACGCGCGGCGCCACCAGCCGCACCCTGGCGCCGGCGCGCAGCAAGACTTGTGCTTTGCGCCGCGCCACCGCGCCGCCGCCAACGACCAGTACCCAGGAACCGGCAATGCGCAGGCTGACTGGCAATAATTCCATTGTTTTATGGCGCCAAAATGCGGTCCACGCCGCCCATGTAAGAGCGCAACACGTCGGGCACGCTGATGCTGCCGTCGGCGTTTTGGTAGTTTTCCAGCACCGCTACCAGCGTGCGGCCCACCGCGAGGCCGGAGCCGTTGATGGTGTGCAGAAGTTCCGGCTTGCCGGTTTCGGGATTGCGCCAGCGCGCTTGCATACGGCGCGCTTGGAAATCGCCGAAGTTGCTGCACGAGGAAATTTCGCGGTAAGTGTTTTGCCCCGGCAGCCAGACTTCGAGGTCGTAAGTTTTTTGCGAGGAAAAGCCGATGTCGCCGCCGCATAAAATAATGGCGCGATAAGGCAAGTTGAGTTTTTGCAGGATCGTTTCGGCATGATTGGTCAATTGTTCATGCGCGGCTTGCGAATCTTGCGGCCTTATCATTTGCACCAGTTCGACTTTTTCAAATTGATGCTGGCGGATCATGCCGCGTGTGTCCTTGCCGTAGCTGCCGGCTTCGCTGCGGAAGCACGGCGTGTGGCAGGCGTATTTCAAGGGTAGCGCGGCGGCTTCGACGATGTCGTCGCGCACGAAGTTGGTCACTGGCACTTCGGCGGTGGGAATCAGGTAATACTGTTGTTCGCCGCTGAGTTTGAACAAGTCTTCCTCGAACTTGGGCAATTGGCCGGTGCCGAAGGCGGAGTCGCGGTTCACCATGAAAGGCACGTTGACTTCGACGTAGCCGTGTTCCTGGGTGTGCGTGTCGAGCATGAATTGCACCAAGGCGCGGTGCAGGCGCGCGATCTGGTTTTTCATCACCACGAAACGCGAGCCGGTGAGTTTTACCGCGGTGGCGAAATCGAGCTGGCCGCTCAATTCGCCCAGCGCTACGTGATCTTTGACCGGAAAGTCAAATTGCCGCGGCGTGCCCCAGCGGCGGATTTCGACGTTGGCGTTTTCGTCGCGGCCTTCGGGAACTTCGGGCGCGGGGATGTTGGGCAGGCGCTGCAAGAGGTAGTCGAATTCGCCTTGCACGGCGTCGAGCGCGTTCTTTTTGTCGTCGAGCTGCGCCTTCATGCTGTCCATTTCGGCCAAGAGCGGCGCGATGTCCTCGCCCGAGGCTTTGGCTTTACCGATGAGTTTGGAACGGGTGTTGCGTTCGTTTTGCAACTGCTCGGTTTCCACTTGCAAACTCTTGCGGCGCGCTTCGAGCGTTTCGATGGCGGCGACATCGAGCGTAAAGCCGCGTTTTTTCAACAGAGCGGCGACGGTTTGAGGTTCGCCGCGCACCAGACGGGGGTCCAACATAGCTACAATTCCATTAACAAAAGGTCAAAAATACAAGGCGCGCGTCCATGTGATCGTCTATATCACAAGCGATCTATAGCAAGAGACGGCCCAGCGCGTAACCGGCTCCGACCGCGAGCAAACAGGCCAGCATCGTGCCCAGAAGATAAAGCAGCGCCAGCGCGTAGTCGCCGCGCTGCAACAACTGCAAGGCGTCCAGCGAATAAGTCGAGTACGTGGTGTAGGCGCCCAGAAAGCCAACGCCGATCAGGCTGCGCCAATGCGGCGACAACCCGCTGCGTTCCGTCACCACGATGAACACCAAGCCCATCAGAAAGGAGCCGGACACGTTGATGAGCCAGGTGGCCAGGCCGGTCTTCTGCTGCAATATGGGGTGCGCATTATACAGCCAGTAACGGAAGCAGGCGCCGCAGGAGCCGCCGAGGGCGACGAACAGGTAAGTTTGCATGAGTTTCTCTTGTGGTTTGTCACATCCGTGCTTGGCACGATCCGGGGTTGGCGTTTGCTATCTCCGCCCTGTCGTCAGACGGCGACACTACCGCGACCGTCTCTTGCTGTGTAATCTGATCAATCTCGCCGGCAGTGTAAATGAGCGGCCCTGGCGGACGAAATTCAGGGGCAACCCCATCATAAAGGGAGAAATACCGTGATGACGAACAGGTTTTGGCGTGTAGTGCGGCGCGGTATCAGCGCCATCGTGGTGGCGGCGGCGCTGGGGGCTACGGGCGCGGTGGCGCAAACGGGGCCGGCTTTGGAAGCGCGCGCAGCCGATGCGCCACGGGCCGCGGCGCAGGCGCCTGGGGAATTCGCGTTCGTGCGCTACCACATGGACGTGTCGGGCACGCGGCCGCGCGCCTGCCTCAGTTTTTCTTCCACGCTGGATCCGGCGCGCGATTACACGCCTTACCTCAGCGTAGAGCCCGCCACGCAAATCGCCTTGTCGGTGGAAGGCGCTGATCTTTGCATCGGCGGCTTTACTTTTGGCCAGAGCCGCGAAGTCACGCTGCGCGCCGGCCTGCCCGCGCTTGGCAACCTCGCCTTGGCCAGTGACGAAAGCCTTACGGTGGAATTCACTGACCGCCCCGCTTACGTGGGCTTCAAGGGCGATGGCGTGATTCTGCCGCGCGTCGAGGCCGATGGCCTGGCGCTGGAAACCGTGAACGTGGATAGGGTGCAGGTGACGGTCTCGCGCGTTACCGACCGTGCGCTGGCGTTTCGGACCATTTCCGCCGGCTTCGCGCATGAGCAAGGCAGCTATGGCTACATGGACTACAACTCGCAAGCCTATGATCTGACCGAGCCGGTGTGGAAAGGCGAAATCAGCACCCCCGGTTCGAGCAACACGCCTACCACCACGGTGTTTCCGGTGGCCACGGCGATTCCGAACTTGCAGAGCGGCGCGTATTTCATCGAACTGGATCAGCTCGACGCCAGCGGCAAGGTCGCTTACGACGCGGCGGCGGCCAAGCGCTGGCTGATCATCACCGATCTGGCGCTGACCACCTTCACCGGCAGCGACGGCATGTCGGTCACGGTGCGCTCGCTGCAAACGGCCAAGCCGGTCAGCGGCGTCACCTTGGAGCTGATCGCGCGCAACAACGAAATTCTGGCGAGCGCCCAGAGCGACGCCAACGGCCAGGTGAATTTCTCCGGCCCCATCCTGCGCGGCGGCGCCAACCTCAGCCCGCGCGTGCTCATGGCTTATGGCGGCGACGGCGACTTCGCCATGCTCGATCTGGACCGCGCGCCAGTGGATCTGTCCGAACTCGACATTGAGGGCCGCGAGCTTGCCGCGCAGGCCGACGCCTTCATTTATACCGAGCGCGGCATCTACCGCCCCGGCGAAACCGTGCAGATTACCGCGCTCCTGCGCGATGCCACCGCCAATGCCCTCACTGACCGCGCCGGCGCGCTGGTGATCTACGGCCCCAACGGCCTGGAAGCAGAGCGCCTGCGTTTTGAGCGCGCGGCGCAGGCGGGCGGGCTCAACTGGGCCTTTACCCTGCCGCGCGGCGCGGCGCGTGGTGAATGGTTCATCGACACGCTGATCGATGGCCTGGGCAGCGTGGGCTCACAGTCCTTCATGGTGGAAGACTTCGTGCCGCAGCGCATCGCTCTCGACGTACAGGCCGATACCGCTACGCCGCTGCGCGCCGGGCAAAGCCGGCTGATCGACGTCAATGCGCGCTTCCTCTATGGCGCGCCCGGCGCTGGCTTGCCGGTGGAAGGCAATACCCGCGTCGAAGTCGATCCCAATCCCTTCCCGCAATTGCGGGACTTCGCCTTCGGCAAGTACGACGAAGAGTTCCGCCAAAGCAATTTCGACCTCCCCAGCACCGTTACCGACGGCACTGGCCTCGCTCATCTGGAACTCAGCGTCGCCTCAGAGGAGAACATCAGCTCCACCCGCCCGCTGCGGCTCAATACCGTGGTGGCGGCGCTCGAACCGGGCGGGCGCGCCGTGCGCGACAATGTGCGCGTCGCCTATCGCCCCGCCGAACGCTACCTGGGGGTCAAGCCGAATTTCGAGGACTCGCTGACCGAAGGCACGGTGGCCACCTTCGAGATCGCCGCGGTGGATGGCGAAGGCGCGCTGCGCGCGGCGCAGCTCAACTGGCATCTCGTGCGCATCGACTGGAAATACGACTGGTACCGTAACGGCGGCGGCGCCTGGCAGTGGCGCCGCTCGCGCAGGGTGGTCGAAATCGAACAAGGCGTGGCGCAAAGCGCCGAAGGCCAGCGCGGCGCGCTCAATACCTCGCGCCCGCTCGACTGGGGCAATTACGAGCTATTGCTTAGCGATCCCGATAGCGGCGCCGAAGCCTCGTACAGCTTCTATTCGGGCTGGAACTGGAGCAGCAACAGCATTTCCGGCGAACAAACGCCCGACCGCGTGCGCATCGACCTGCCCGATGCGCTGCCCGCGCCCGGCAACGAGGTCGCCATCACGCTCTTGGCGCCTTATGCCGGCGAAGCGGAAATCGTGGTAGCCGCCGAAAACGTGCTCAGCACGCGCATGATTTCCGTGCAAGCCGAAACGCCCACCACCATCAGCCTGCCGGTTACCGATGAATGGGGCGCCGGGGTTTATGTGCTGGCCAGCGTTTATACCCCGCGCGATGCCGTCACCCAGCCCACCCCGCGCCGCGCGGTGGGGGTGGCGCATGTGGCGGTGGATGTCAGCGCGCGCAAATTTGAACTCAGCCTGGACAGCGCCGAGCTTCAGCGTCCGCTCTCGACCATGACGGTGGAGGTCAGCGCCACTGGCCCGGATGAAGACACCTACGTCAGCGTCGCCGCCGTCGATGAAGGCATCCTGCTGCTTACCGATTTTCAGACGCCCGATCCGGCGGCTTACTTCTTCGGTAAGCGCCGCCTCGGCATCAACTTGCGCGACGACTATGGCCGCCTGCTCGACCCCAACATGGGCGTCGCCGCCAGCGTGCGCAGCGGCGGCGACCAGATCGGCGGCGCCGGCCTCAGCGTGGTGCCCACCAAGTCGGTGGCGCTGTTCTCCGCGCCGGTGCTCTTGCGCGATGGCAAGGCCACGGTCACCTTTGATCTGCCGGAATTCAACGGCGAACTGCGGCTGATGGCGGTGGCCTGGTCGGCCTCCGGCCTCGGTTCAGCGGCGCGGCCCATCACCGTGCGCGATCAAGCGCCGGCGGAAATGATCCTGCCGCGCTTTCTGGCGCCGGGCGACAAAGCCTCCGCCACGCTGACGCTCGACAATGTCGAAGGCAGCCCCGGCGCCTACAGCGCCACGCTGGCCGCCTCCGGCCCGCTCAGCGCCACTTCCGCCACGCTCAGCGCCGAACTCGAACGCGGCCAGCGCGGCGACCTCGCCGCCAAGCTCAGCGCCACGGCGGAAGGCATCGCCACCGTTGCGCTGCAAGTCAGCGGGCCGGATGCGTATCAGGTGTCGCGTTCCTATCCGCTGCAAAGCCGCTCGCCCTGGCTGCCGGCCTCAACTGTACAGCGCAGCCTCATTCAGCCGGGCGAGAGCTTCACCCCGGCGGCTGATGCGCTCGCCGCGTTCACGGCGGGTTCGGGCAGCGTGCAGGTATCGTTCTCGCCGATTCCGGTGGACGCCGCCGCCCTCTATGACTCGCTCCAGCGCTATCCCTACGGCTGTTCCGAACAGCTCGCCAGCCGCGCCATGCCGCTCTTGTACGCGCCGCAAATGGCGGCGCTGGCGGGCCGTACTCCCGAGAGCGAATTGCGCACCCAGGTGCAGGACGCCATCACCACCCTGCTCAACCGCCAGGCGGGCAATGGCGCCTTTGGCTTTTGGCGCATCGGCGATTTCGGCAGTTCGCCGTGGCTGGGCGCCTACATCACGGATTTCCTCGCGCGCGCCAAAGCGGCGGGCTATGTGGTGCCCGACGCCGCGCTCGACAAAGCCTATGAAACGCTGGAAGCCTTCGCCATCCGCGGCAATACCTATGTCAGCGGCTACGATTTCACCGTCTACCGGCCAAACGCCCAGCAACTGTTAGTGGACCGTTCAGTCGCCTATGCCGCCTACGTGCTCGCCAGAGCGGGCCGCATGGATCCGGCGCGCTTACGCTATCTGCATGACGAACGCCTGCGCGCCATGCCAAGCCCCTTGGCGCGCGCGCAGATCGGCGCCGCGCTGTACCTGATTGGCGACAACGCCCGCGCCGCCTCCGCCTTCGACCAGGCGGAACAAGCGCTCGGTTATGAC
>JAITMI010000306.1 GCA_031277435.1 Pseudomonadales bacterium | reverse complement strand
GCCAGCGCGGGGTAGGCCGCGCCATCGACACATATATAAGCAGGCACTTGGCGCACGCCGCCATCGCCGTCCACCAGCGGGGCCATGTGGCCGGCGGCGATGGCGGCGAAGCTGGCGTCGTTGCCGATATAACCGGAAGCACTGGCGCTTTGCGCCGTGCAGGCCACGCCGCTGAGGGGATGGCTCAGCACGCCGGCGCGCACCGCTTGATCGCTGTTGAGCGAGAGCGCTTGCGACAGCACGGCGGTGGTGGCGCCCAGCGCCTGGATGAACTCGGCATCGCCCTCTTTCGCTTCGGGGAAGTTCATATCATAAAGCTGCAATTGCACGCCGTAATCTTGCAGCGCGGTGGACAGTTGCGCCAGGGTCTGGCGCGGCCAGGGCCAGGCGCCGAGCTGGGCGATGCTTTTTTCGTCGATGGCGACCACGCTCACGCGCTGTTCGGGTTCGGTGTTGGGGGCGAGCGTCCAGCCGAGCGCGCCGACTTGTTCCTCGAACAAGTGCAGGGGACTGCGCAGCACGGCGCCGAGCGCCAGGCTCAAGAGCGCGGCCAAGAGCAGCAACAGCACCCGCACATGCAGCGGGCGCAGGCTGAACGCCAGCGCCAGGCTGCCAGTGCCGTGTTGTTCGGGGCCGCGGGAAAACATCAGGGCGCTCTCCCCCACAGGGTGATGCCGTCGAGCAGGCCGTTGCGATAGCTCTTTTCAAACAAATAGCCAGCTTGCTGGCCGTCCAGGCTGACGGCGCCGCTCATGCTTTGAAAGTTGTCGCTGGCGCCGAACAGGCCATCGGCGGACACCAGGCCCTGGCTGCTGAAGCTCATGTTGCCGAGCAGCGCTTCGTTCAAATCCAGGCGGGTGCTGTAAGAGCCTTGGCTGAAATCAATGCTCAATAGCGCGCCCAGCACGCTGACCGGGCTTTGCAGGCCGTCGCTGCTGGTGGTGTAGGTGACTTGCGACTGTTGCAGATCAAAGGCCAGCACGCCCAGCTCGGGGCTGAGCGAGGAAGCGCCGGTGGCACGGTACAGGCCGTATTCCTCGTTTTGGGCGACGAGCACGCGGCCGGTCGCGGCGTTTTGATAGGGCTCGGCCGCAATGCTGGCGCTGGTATTGAGGGTGTCGCTCCAGCGGCCCCATACCAATTGCTCGGCGCTGGACGTCAGGGGAGGATCTTCCGGGAGTTGGCTGGTGACTTGCAGATCATTCACCACCAGGGACGACACGGATTCGGCATAAAGATCGTCATTGTTTTCTTCTTCGTGGCTGATGGCGGCCAGTTCGAGAGAGGCGCCGTTACCGCTTTGGTCCAGACGCCGCTCGGCGGCTTCACCGGCCAGGAAGTTCTCGGTAACGCTGCCGCCGTTGACCGTCACCAGGGTCGGCTCGGCGGCGCCAGCGGACACCAGCGCCACTTGCCGGTCGCCGCCGGCCAGCTCCACGGCGCTATCGAGGCAGGGGCCGAGGGCTTCGGCCAGGCAAGTGCTGGAGAAAGGCGCTACCACGATGGAGCCTTCATTGACCAAGGCCCGCGCCTGACGCGGGTCAGCGCTTACCACGAAATCGGTGCCGCGCACGCCGATGGCGGCTACCGGGGTGTTCATGCGGAAATTCTGCCGCGCGGACTTGGCGGCATCGCCGGAAATCGCGCGGGCCACGCCTTCGACCAGGTTGAATTTGACCGCCGAGGCGGCGGGGTCGTCAGCGCGATAGTCGTAACGCTGAATTTCGAGACGGCTCAGCGGTCGCACGCTCACCAGCGCCTGATCGATGAAACGGATGTGGACGTGCGCGTTGCTCTGGGTTTCCACCTGATCGCCGCTGACGAGCGCCATGCCGCTGGTCATCGCTTCGCGGCGGCCATCGGCGTGCAACAGCGTGGCCTTGCCGATTACCAGCGTGGCCTGCCCCACGGCAGCGTTCGCCGGCGCGGCTTCCACGGCCCAAAGCGGCGCCCCCTGGCACAGGCCGGCAAGCAAGAAACCCTGCGCTATGCGCTTGATCGTTGTTCTCATGTAAGAAACCTCACTGACGTTATTCGCGCTGGTTGATTCAAGACCAGGGAAAGGCGCAGGGACATTCATTGCGGGTGAAGATAGGCAGGCACTTTACCAGAATCACGACCGCCATTAAGTGACCCCAGACACAAGTTGGTGCTGTTGCGATTGCCTGCGCGGGGTCAACACCTATAATCGAGCGCCCATCAAGGAGCCGCCGCCGCCTCATGGACGTAACCCCTGAGTTGCTCAGTTTTTTCCCGCTACTCCAGCCCTTGCCGCTGGAGGTAAGGGCCGTGCTGGCGCAGGTGGCGAGCTTTGAAAAACACGCGCGGCGCTCGGTGGTGCTCAGCGCCGGGGTCGAGGCGAACCGGCTGTGCCTGCTGTTCGATGGCCGTTTGCAGGCGGTGAATTTTACCGTGGATGGCCGCGAAGTGGGGCTTTATTTCGTCGATCGCGGAGATTTTTGCGGCGAGCTGGGGCTGTTCGATTACGGCCCGCAGCCGGAATATCTGATCGCGCTGGCGCCGTCAACGCTGGTGTCGATTCCGCTCGATGAGTTCCGCGCCCACGCCATGGGTAACGGCGCCATCGTCACCGCGCTCGGGCAGCGCCTCGCCCAGCGCCTGCGCCAGATGAGCCAGCAGCGCGCCTTGCTGGGAATGCCCAGCATCCCGCAGCGGGTGTGCTGCCAGTTGTGGTCCTTGGTGCCGCCAGGGGAGCGCGACGCGGCGCAAGGCGCGATTCGCAATCCGCCCACGCACATGGAAATCGCCATCATGCTCAACCTCTCGCGCGAGAGCGTGGCGCGGGTGTTTCAGGCGCTGCAAACCCAGGATTTGTTACGCCGCGCGGGAATGCAGGAGCTGGAAATTACCGATCTTGCCAAGCTCAAGGCGCTGGCGGAAGGGACGCTGGAATTATAGGTGAGCCCAGCCAAGGCGAGTACAATCGCCGCCCGGCAAGCATGGCCGGCGGCGCGGGAGTTGAATTATCCGCGCCCGCCCCCACCTTAGGAGTCCGCGTTGAATGCAGGGCTTTGGTTGCCGCGCAACAACGATAACGACTGTTTCAGTAATTCAGCCCGCACGCGCGGGGCATGGCATTAACACGATAGACATGAGCGCAATTTGATGAATTCCCCCTCCCGCAACGAGCAAGGCATCAAGGAACTTCTGGACACCCTTGGCGCGGTGAAGCAACACTTCATTTACGCCGGCTCTTTTTCCGCCGCCGCCAACCTGCTGCAACTGGTGCCCATTTTGTACATGATGCAGGTATATGACCGGGTGATGGGCAGCGGCAGCCTCTCCACCT
>JAITMI010000305.1 GCA_031277435.1 Pseudomonadales bacterium | reverse complement strand
TGCATTCCTCCTGGCGCGCCTATGGCCCGCCGGTTAATTTAGGCATTAGACGCAAAAGCGAAAACTCATAACCGTTAGGCTAAAAACACATGCGCCACTATCTCGCCGCCAGTAAATATATTGATTTCGATTCCCCGGAAGTCGGAAATCTTGCTCGTCAATTAGCAACACGCGCAAACTCTGAAATTGAGCTTGTGCGAGTATGTTTCGAGTTCGTCAGAGATGAAATTCACCATAGCGCAGACTTCAAACTCAACCCAGTGACTTGTAAAGCCTCGGATGTTTTACTCTACAAAACTGGCTACTGTTACGCAAAAAGCCATTTGCTTGCCGCATTGCTGCGGGCCAATGGCATTCCCGCTGGCCTCTGCTATCAGCGCCTATCCGTAGGTGAAAGTGGCGCGCCTTATTGCCTTCACGGTCTAAATGCCGTTTATCTCGAAGAATTCGGCTGGCTCCGTGTTGATGCCAGAGGAAACAAGCCTGGAATAAATGCACAGTTTCATCCCCCCAAAGAAATCCTTGCCTTTTCAATCAAGTCACAACAAGAGCGCAATCTCCCTGAAATCTGGGCTGAACCATTGCCGCTTGTAATCCAGGCACTGGAGCATTGCACCAGCTACGGCCAAGTGCTTGCCAATCTTCCTGATATTGAGCTATTGGCCTGACGGCTTCGCCGCCGGCCAAATTCACTTCTTCTTGCATGAGTGACTGCATTTGTATATTTTGCAGTCAAAGCACTTAAGCGAGAGGTTTTGTGGCATGGCCATCCTGACCGTGAGAAATGTACCCGATGACGTGCATCGCGCCTTGCGCGTGCGGGCGGCCCAGCATGGCCGCAGTACGGCGGCGGAAGTACGTGAAATTCTGGCAAGCGTGGTCAAGCCGCAAAAACGCCTGCTCATGGGGGACGCCTTGGCCGCCATCGGTCATAGGATCGGGCTGCGTGATGAAGATATCGCCCTCTTCGAGAAGCTGCGTGATAAGACGCCAGCCAAGTCCTTGAGTTTCGACGAATGATCCTTCTGGATACCAACGTTATTTCCGAGGCCATGAAACCACAGCCGGACCCAGCCGTGAAAACTTGGCTGAATCAGCAAGCGGCGGAAACTCTCTACCTATCCAGCGTTACGCTGGCTGAATTGCTGTTTGGCATTCGAGCCTTACCCGTGGGCAAACCTCGACCGCGCCTTGGCCGAACTTCTAGAGTTGTTCAAGGAGCGAATCTTGCCCTTCGATACGGAAGCGGCACGCCACTATGCCAATTTAGCCGTAATGGCCAAGAACAACGGTCGCGGCTTTCCAACACCAGACGGCTACATCGCGGCCATTGCCGCATCGCGTGGCTTTATCGTGGCATCACGCGATACTTCGCCCTACGCGGCGGCTGGCGTGCCTATCATTGATCCTTGGCGGACATAGCTGGCCCTGGCCGTTTGCCCAGCGCCATAACCAAATTCACTTGCGCGTAATCGCATTACTCTTCGCGCCGTTGAGGAAATTCATGCCCTCGCGTACGGCGGCGGCGAGGCGGGTCATGTCTTGGACCGTGAGGGCGTAGTAGGTGCTGGAGGACACATCGAGGTTGCTGCCGGAGAGGTTCATCACCTTGATGTAAAAGCGGCCCGGCGGGTTGTTGTCGCCGAAGCGGGGGGCATTGGGAAATTGGCCGGCGCGGCTCAGCTCGCCGAGCGCGACGGTGACTTGCGTGACATTGGCTTCCAGGTTGCCTTCCATCTCGCCAAACGCCACTTCGATGGCGGCTTGTGCGATCTGGTCCACGTTGGCGCTTGCCGCGGTGACGCCTTCCGGCAGTTTGGCGAGGATGGCATTTTGCACGGCGGCGTCGTTCGCCGTTTGTGCTTGAACATTCAGTCCACACAAAAATAGGCACGAAATCACAGCGGCGCGCGGTAGTCTCACGGTCATTTACTCAGCAGTTCGTCGATGAAGGCCATGGTGTCGACCTGGCCCTTGAGTTCGGCCAGATCGCGTGGCGTGTGGCCGCCGACGTCGGTGGCGTTCAAATCGACGCCGTGGTCGTAGGCCAATTGCAACACTTCGTTCCAACCAGTCTTGGCCGCGCCGTGGGCGATGTTCTGGCCATTGGCGGCGACATCGTGAATGTCGGCGCCGGCATCCATCAGCCTTTGCACCACGGCGGCGGCTTGCGCGCCGGTGGTGAATTCACCGGAAATCGGCGTTTCGCGGAAAATACCGTAGACGCGCCACACCCCGCCCGCAGCCAGAATTGGCGTTACTTCGTACAGAACATTGGCGATATCCACCCGCGCGCCGTATTCCAAGAGCAGGTTCAGCGCTTCCATGTCGGCGGCTTTGGCGGCCTTGTGCAGCGCGGTGGCGCCAGCGCTGAGCACATGCGCATCCGGGCTGCCGTCGGTATAGCCGCGGTCGCCGCCGCGAAATGGCGGTTCGCGCTTGAGGCGCATATCGACGTAGACGCCTTTGTCGAGCAGACGTCTGGCGATGTCCAAGGCGGTCAATTTATCAGTCGATGGCAGATCGCCGCGGCTGCTGCCGGTCATTTGATGCAGGTCGATGGCATTGTACAAGGCGGTGCGGCCCCACCAGTCCCAGCGTTTGACGTCGGCGCCGCGCTCAATCAATATCGCCGCCGTGTCGTAATGCAGATTGAGCGTCGCCAGGTGCAGCGGCGTTTGCGCCCACAGGTCGGTCATGTTGATGTCGGCGCCGCCATCGAGCAGCGCGGCGACGCACTCGGCGCAACCTTCCCTGGCGGCATACAGCAAAGGCGTATAGCCGCCGGGTTCCAGGGGCTTCACGCGCGGTTCGGAGGTGACCCAGCGCGGCCAGTCGTTGTCCTTGCCGCGCGCGTTCACCTCGGCGCCGTATTCAACCAAAAGTTCCACCATCGCCGGCTGCCGCTGCGAGGCGGCCCACATCAGGGCGCTTTGGCCGCCCCAATGTTCGCGCGTATCCACCGCCGCGCCCGCGTCCAGCAGCAATTTGGCGGTGGCGACATTGCCGGTTCTGGCCACCGCCATGAGCAGGGTCTGCCCTTCGACGTTGGGAGATTCGACATCGCCGCCAGCGCCAAGCAGCGCCTGCATGATGGCGTAGTCGCCGTGTTCGGAGGCCACCGACATTGGCGTCGCGCCGTAGTCATTGCTGAGGTTGGGATCGGCGCCGGCATCAAGCAAGGCTTGCACCAATGCCAGATCCTTGCGGTACACCGCCCAATGCAAGGCTCTGGTGCCATCGACGGAAGGCGCGTTGACATCCGCGCCAGCCTCAAGCGCCCGCAAGGCCGCGCCGTTTTCCCCGGCGTTGACGAGATCGGGCAGCGACGGTTCAGCCGCCGCCAGGGCGGTGCTCAACAACAGCGCGGCAAGCGAGCCGGTAAGCGCATAAGGCAATTTCGCCATCGACAAACGCATAATCACACTTCCTATCACACTTTTTTTATCACACTTCCGCGAACAACCCAGTGCTGTTACCCAAGGTTTCGACGCCTTGAATGCCGGCGCGTTCCAAAATGGTCAGAATGAGGTTGGCGTGCGGGGTGTTGGCCGCGTATTGCAAGTGTTGCCCGCCTTTGATGCGGCCATAGCCAGAGCCGAAAATCGCTGAGGGCAAGGGATCGGCATTGTGCGCGTTGGAGTCGCTCATGTTGCTGCCGAACAGCAAAATGGAATGATCCAGCATGGAGCCGTCGCCGTCGGCGGTGTTGTTCAGGCGGTCGAGGAAGCGCGCGAAAATCTTGGAATGATAAGTCTGCACTACCGCGCACTTGTCCATTTTGTCCGGCACGTAGCGGTGATGCGACAGCGGGTGGTAGGCGTCCGAAATGCCCACCTGGTTGTAGGTCAACATGCTGATTTCGGCGGAAATCATCATGGACACCACGCGGGTCAATTGTGCTTCGTAGGCCAGCGCCGCCAGGTCGAACATCAGATTGATGTGCTCCTCCCAATTGCCTGGCACGCCGAGCGGCGCATCGGGAATCGTGACGCCGGTGAAATCCTGTTCGCCCAGTTTTTCGACCTGCCGTTCAACATCGCGCACGGAATCCAGATATTCGCCCATGCGCAGCTTGTCGGAGCTGCCCAGTTTGCCATTGAGGGAGGCGGTGCTTTCCGCCACCAGGTCCAAGAGGCTGAACTTCTGGTTCATGATCGACTCGCGCTCCTGCGCGGTGTCGCCCTGGCCGAACATGCGGAAGAACAGCTTGCGCGGATTGTGTTCCATCGGCAGCGGCTGGGTGCGGGCGCGGAAGGAAATGGTCGATCCATAACCGCAGCCGAGATTGGCGTCGCAGGCGCCGGCGCTGGAGCCTTTTACTTCGGTGCACAGTTCGATCGAGGGGAAAGGCGTGTCCTGCCCCAGATGCTGCGCCGCGATCTGGTCGGCGGAAATGCCGTAGTTCGGATCGTTGAGATCGACCGTGAACGGCGAGGCGCAACTGAGCCAGGTACCGGGCGAGGTGGCATGTACGCCAGCGCCTTCGGCGGCGGTGTTGCGCAGGTTGCTGACGATGGTCATGCCGTCCTTGTACTTGGCCAGGGGCTGCAAAATCGGCGTCAGTTCAAAATCCCTGCCAGTCGCCGCTGGCGTCCACTTATCCATGATGGCGCCATGCGGAAAATAAAAGAATCCCAATCTGGGGCTGGGCGCCGCGGCGGTTTGCGCCAAGGCGGTGCCAGCGGGAATCATGGCGTCCAGCAGGGGTAAGGCAATGGCGGCGCCAGCGCCGCGCAACATGGTCCTGCGGGAAAGATGTTTTTTGCTGATAAACATTTTCTGAGCCCTCGGCTTGGCGAAGAATTGAGTGAATTTACCGACCTGCGTTTACCCGCGCCGCGGCAACTTCCGTGGTAACGATTTCCACGCCCGGCGTACTTCTCATGCGGAACTGCTCACTGCTGACGATCTTGGTGACCAAACTCGAAAAACGGTAATCATCCGCCGCCGCTTCGCGCACGATGCGGCGGACGGTTGGCATGTCCTGATAACCCAGGCCGCGCCCCAGGGCAAAGGTCATGAGTTTTTCGGTGAAAGTCTGCGCGAACTGATCGGGGCGCGCCAGAATGGCCTGACGCAGATCGGCGGGGCCGCTCACCGGCGTGCCGTCGGCCATTACGCCGGAGGCGTCTATCGGCGTTCTGGCCATGCGGTCGATGTCTTGCCAGCGGCCCACGGCGTCGAAATTTTCCAGCGCGAAACCCAAGGGATCAATCACGCCATGACAGCCGTTGCACGAAGGATTGGCGCGATGTTTTTCCAGGCGCTCGCGCACCGTGCTGTATTCTTGACCGATTTCCACTTCGACGAAACCTTCGACGTTCGGCGGCGGCGCGGCGGGCGGCGTGCCCATGATGCGCGTCAACAGCCACTTGCCTCTGAGCACCGGTGAGGTGCGGTTGGGATACGACGAGGCCATCAAGATCGCGCCCTTGCCCAAGAGGCCCCAGCGCCTCTCGTCCTGCAATTCGACGCGGCGGAACTCGCTGCCGCGCACGCCGTTGATGCCGTAGTGCAGCGCGAGATTTTCATTCAAATAGGTGTGATTGGCGGTCAAGAGATCCAATACGCCACGGTCTTCGGCGAAGATGCTTGCCATGAACAGCAACGCTTCGCGCGTCATGTCGGCGCGGATGTTGCGATCAACGTCGCGGAAGAGCTGCCCGTCCGGGGTAATGTTGTCGAGCTCCGCCAAGCCCAGCCACTGGTAGCCGAAGTTGTTGGCCAGATTCTCGGCGCGCGGATCGCGCAACATGCGGCGTACTTGTTGTTCCAAAATGGCGGGGTCTTTCAAGCCGTCATCGGCGGCGACTTCGAGCAGAATTTCATCGGGAATGGAGCTCCACAAGAAGAACGACAGGCGCGAAGCCAATTCAAGACTGCTCAGTTCATAAGAGGTGCCCGGCGGCAGCGAATCCGGCTCCGGCTCGATGCGATAGAGAAACTTCGGATGCGCCAAAATGCCCGACAGCGCGAAGCTGACGCCTTTCTCGAAACCGCCCTCGGTGGCGCCGGCATCGTACATGCGCATCAATAGATCAATATCCTCATCAACCAAAAAGCCTCTGAAGGCGTCATCGGCCAAGTCCGTCACGATCTGCCGCGCGCAAGTCAGCTCCCCGGCATCGCGATCAGGATGGCAACTGAAGATTCTGTCGCGGCTGGGCGTGGCGCTGAGGCCGGTGGCTTGCACCGGGCCGTAAATTTCAAAAGAACCCAGACGCACGGTGGCGTCCTGGCCGGTGCGGGGCGTCTGCTGTTCCAGGGCGGCGTCGGATTCGGCGAAGGAGCGGTGTAGGAAAAATACCGCCACTTTATGCGGGCCGGCGGTCGTGGTCAGCGGAATGCCGCGCAAACGCGCGCTCAATTCGTCGATGGCGGGCGCGCGGATCACGTCGAGGCGCCCGGCTTCTTCCAGGCCGCCAATCGTGGTTTCAAAAAACTTTTTACCATCAAGCGTGGCGACCAGCGTGTTTTCGTGTTCCATATTGCCGACCGACAAGCCGGACGCCATGCTGCCGATGTTCAAGAGATAGTCGCCATCACTGGGGAAATAATGCTCCACCACCGCGCCGCCGCGTGAACCCAGCGGCAAGCCGTCGATATGGAACGATTGGCCAGCGCCAGGAAAATTATACGGCGTGCCCGAGGGACGGGCGTTCGGCGAGCCCACCGCTTGTTCGCTGATCACGCGGGCGGCGCCCAGGTATTGATCGATGAACACCGGCGTGACTTGCAGCGCGCTGGCGATGTTGTCGAAACCTTCCTCGGCGCCATCCACCGGCAACAGCGCTTCGACATCGATGTCGAGCGTCAAGAGATCGCGCACGGCATTGGCGTATTCGGTGCGGTTCATGCGATGCAGCAGTTTTTCGCCCGGATGCGGCATGGCTTGGGGCTGATCGAGATTGCCTTCCAGCCAGGCGACGAATTCATCAATCTTTGCGGTTTCGGGGCGCTCTTGCCCCGGCGGCGGCATCATCCTGCCGCGCAGTTTGCGCACCACTTTTTCCCAGGTTGCGGCGTCTTGCGTGATCGTATCGTGATTCAGCAAATCAAACGCCAGGCCGCCGCTGAAATCATCGACGTTGTGGCAGCTCGTGCAATACTCATTGAGCATGGCCCATTCGCCAGCGGCTTGCGCGTCCAGTTCGGCTTGCGTTGGCTGCGCCCAGGCTGAGGGGCTAAGCAGCATGAAGCCGAGCAGAGAGGCTGTGTTGAGGTTCAAGATCGCTCTTTGCATGATCGTTCTTTTCATGATCGTTTTATTCATGATCGTTCTGTTCATGGTAGCCACGATATCTGGCATGATCGTTACGGAATATTGAGAAACCGGTCGCTCTGCGGATCCCGCAGGTGGCCCTGGATACTTTGAAACGCCAAGGTCAAAAACCGCGTGGGATCGCCCATCGCGGCGTCGAATTCCGCCGTTGGCTTCGAGCGCAGCAAGTCTTCCAGCGTATCGCTCTTGATGAACGAGGCGTGGATGCGGTCGAACACGGTCAGGTACATCTGATTCTGCGCGCGCAACTCTTGCAAGCTCATGATATTGCCATAAGCCGGCACGATTTTGGTGTTCTCGTTGGGCACCGTCATCAATGACACGAAGCCGTCCATCATTCCGCCGATGAAGCCGCCAGTCCACCAATCGATATCAGGCCAGCGGCCATTGGACACCAAGCCGCCAGTCACCAGCACATTGTCGTCCTCGAAATAGACCCAGATATCGCCATCGGTATGACTTTCGCGCATATAGCCGTAATACGGCGCGCGGTCGCCGATCGTCAGGCTGCCATCCTCGAATACCGTGGTCTTGGGCAGAGCGGCTGACGGCAGCGGCGCAAAGGTAAGACCGGACCAGCGCTGCCAAATCTCCGTGCTTTCCCACAACATGGTGTTTTCGTGGGCGATGATCTCGGCTCCCTGCTCTCCTAAAGGCAAGTTGGCGCCGGTCTGTTCAGGGTGCCAGTGGGTGTTGAAGAGCGCCCGGTAAGGCCGGTTGGGGAAATGTTGCGCGATCAGCCCATGCAGCGCCTCGACCCCATCGGCATGGCCGCCGTCCACCAGAATCAAGCCTTCGCTGCCATCGAGCGCCAGCACGTTGCTGTCCGGCCCCTGCACGAACAGCGCCTTATCGCTCAATTTCGTGCTTTGTAGCGCCGGCGCCTGCGCATACGTCCGCCTGCCGCCGCCCAGCGCAAACGCCGCGCCGGCGCACAAAGCGGAGCGTTTCAGAAATCCCCTGCGGGCAAGAAAAGCAAGATCGTGGCTCATACATTCCGTCCCCAGCCATACCGCTGTCCCTGGTAATGCGCTGGCGCCTATTCTTAATTGTTAACTTAATTAGCTGGCCTGACCGCTAGCCGCCGGTCATGTTGCAACTCGATTCGTGGCAAGGTATGAAAATCGCCGTTAAAAGTAAACTACCCGGCGGAATTGTCATCTTTTCCGTTTCTGCATTGTCAGCGCCGTCAAAATCGCGTTTGATGGCGGCAAGCCGGCTCAGCGCCGCGCCTGACGAAATGACCGAACACCATAACAACTGACACATAACAACTGACACATAACAACAAACAGGCCAAGCGAAGGGGCCATCATATGAAGCCGACCAAGTACCTGCCGTCCATTTCCTGTTCGATACTGCTGGCGACGCTCGCGCAAGCGGCGCTGGCGCAAAACGCGGACATTCCCCGCCTGCCCAGCGGCAAGCCCGATCTCAACGGTCTTTGGGAATTTCCCTACGTGCCCGACATGGCGATCAAGGGCAATGGCAGAACGCTCTCGGGGCCGGGAGAGTTGCCATTGACCGACGCCGGCAAGCTGAATTTCGAGCGTTACGACACCAGCGAGGGCGATTACACCGGTGCCTGCCTGCCTTTCGGGCACATCCGTTCGATGAACTCGCCCAACCCGGTGCAGTTCTTCCAGACCGACAACGCGTTTGCCTATCTGTTTGAAGTCAACACCTGGCACCACGCCTTCCCCATCGGCGGCGAGGACATAACGATGGATCTGCCGCCCACCTGGTACGGCAACTCACACGCCGAATGGGATGGCGATACGCTGGTGGTCACCACCCGCAACTACAACGGCAAAACCAGGCTGGATACCGTCGGCCATCCGCACAGCCATCGCCTGACGGCCACCGAAAAATTCACCATGCAGGACGCCAACACCATCGCCTACGAAATCACCATCGACGATCCGCTCTACTACTCCGAACCCTGGAGCAACCAGCGCCGCTTCACCCGCATGACCGATGGCCTCGGGCTCTTGGAATACTCCTGCGAGGAAAACAACCTCGGCGTCATCGAAGGCCGCATCAAACCGCCGGACTACAGCAACTGGCACACCTATGAAGTAGAAGAATAATCCGCCAAGGCACCGGCCCGGCGCGCTCCGGGCCGCGTGCGTTTTCAGCCATAAACGCAAAGGAGATGCTCACCACCCAAACTACCCGCGAGGCTTTTCTTAACAAATAGTACAAAACAACGGCAGCATCAATAACGGCAACCTCAATAACGAAAGTTCCAATAAAAAGGGGAAACAACATGCAGACCACAGTATCGAGCCGCTTCGGCAAAAGCGGCCTTGCCTTAGCCATCATCACCGCCTGCGCCGCGCCAAATTTATGGGCCCAGCAAAACGCCGGCGACGTCGAAGAAGTCATGATTACCGGCTCACGCATCCGCCAGACCTCCGGCATGTTGACCCCGGTACCGGTCACCGCCATCACCACCTCCGAGTTGCAAACCTACCTGCCCGAAGCCACCATCGCCGAACAGCTCGATCAATTACCGCAATTTTTCCAGACCCAAAGCGCGCAGCGCGGCGGCGTAATCACCGGCTCCTCCGGCGCCAGTTCCATCAACATGCGCGGCATCGGCGGCAACCGCACGCTGGTCTTGCTCAGCGGCTCGCGCGTGGTGCCCAACGACCGCACCAATCAGGTGAACGTCGATGTGTTCCCCACCGCGCTGATTTCCAACATCGAAGTGGTGACCGGCGGCGCTTCCGCCGCCTATGGCGCCGATGCGCTGGCGGGCGTAGTCAACTTCATTCTGGACCGCGAATTCGAAGGCTTGAAAATGTCCGCTTCGACCGGCATCACCGAGGTTGGCGACGGCCAAAACTGGAACGCTTCGATCGCTGGCGGCCGCACCTTCGGCGAGCGGCTGCACTTGATCGGCTCGATAGAAGGCCGCCGCCTGCATCAGATCGACCGCCAAATGACCGCGCAATCCGGGCAATGGGACAGCTTTCAGCGCTGGGGCCACGTCACCAACCCCGCCTGGAGCCCCAACGACCCGCCCGGCACCAATCCGCAGCGTCTCACCCTGCCCTACGTGCATTCCACCGCGCATACGCCAACCGGCCTGATCAACATGCCCGGCTCCAGCCTCGACCGCATGACCTTCCTCGAAGACGGCAGCGGCGTGCGGCCTTTCGTGCTCGGCGAAGTCGCCAGCGTCAGCGGCCCTGGCAGCTCGCAATCACAATCGGGCGGCCCCGAGGCGTTTTTGGCTGACCTGTCGTTCAACGTCGGCCCCATGGGCAATGAGGTACAGCAGGAAGCGCTGTTCGGCGGTTTCAAGTTTGACGTCACGGATCGTTTCGATATTCACGGCGATCTGATCCTCTCCAACACCGAATCCAACTCCTACAACCAGCGCGGCTTGCCGCATCTGCAAACGCCTTGGCAAGCCACGATCTACGCTGAAAACCCGTTCATTCCAGAAAGCGTGCGGCAAGTCATGCAGGCAGAAAATCTCAGCACCTTGCGCGTCGAAAAGCTCGGCCAGCCGCTGGGCGTCACCGATTTCGACAGCAACGAATCGCAGCACAACCGCTTCTCCATGTGGACCGGCACCTTGGGTTTCGATATGGACCTCAACGGCAACTGGCATCTGGGCGGCAGTTACCAGCACGGCGAAACCGACCGCACCACGATCATTTACAACGAAACCCGCCTGGACCGTCTGTTCATGGCGATGGACGCGGTGCGCGACGCCAACGGCGGCATCATCTGCAACGTGCAGCGCTTCAATCCAACCCCCGAGCAATTGGCCGCGGTGGTGGCGGGCCAGACCTTCGCCGGCCAGCAAACCACGCCGATCACGCGCGTTTCGCCGGTGGGCGTGGACAACGCGATCCGCGACTGCCAGCCCATCAACATCTTCGGCTACGGCAACAACTCGCAAGCGGCGATTGACTACGTGGCCGATGACCGCATCGCCCTCGGCCACGTCGAGCAGGACTTCGCCGAACTGGTCGTCGATGGCGAATTGTTCGAAGGCTTCGGCGCCGGCCCCATATCGCTGGCCGCCGGCCTCACCTGGCGTGAAAATTCCTTCTGGCAGCGTTTTGAAACACTTGGTCCAGATGATCTCGACGGCCCGCCGCTCAACGCGCCCAATCTCGGCATTCGCGGCATTCCCGCCGGTTACTCCCAGCAAAGCACCAACATGTACATGTTCGGCGGCGTGCCGGTGATCAGCGGCGAATTCGACGTATGGGAAATGTTCGGCGAATTGAACGTGCCGGTGTTCGAACTCACCAGCGGTCAGCGCCTGGAACTGAATATAGCGGCGCGCTCCTCGGATTATTCGCGCAGCGGCGAGATCGCCAGTTGGAAAAGCGGTTTGAGTTTGCAAGTCATGCAAGGCTTGCGCTTGCGCGGCACGGTATCGCGCGACGTGCGCGAACCGAGCTTTTCTGAACTGTTCGATCAACAAGGCACCGCCGGGCAAGTCAACGACCCGGTGCTGAACGGTACTACTTATCAGATCACCATGGTCAACGGCGGCAATCCCAATCTGGCGCCCGAGGAAGCCGACACCATGACCGCCGGCGTGGTGATACAGCCCGCCTTCGGCAACTGGCTGGATAGCGTGCAGTTGTCGCTCGATTGGTACTCAATCCGCGTCGCCGGCCTGGTGGGCCAGCTTGGGCCGCAGCGCATCGTGGATGAATGCTTCGCCGGCGCCACCGAACAATGCCAATACGTGCTGCGCGAAGCCAACACCGGCATGGTCAACACCGTGCGCAACGTGTTCCAGAACATCAACGCCGCCAAGATCAGCGGCGTCGATGTGGAACTGCTTTACAACATGGAACCCGACTTTTTCGCCGGCGCCGACGAAAGGTTCAATCTTCGCGCGCTGGCCGGTTATCTGCGTGAAAACTCGCAGACCAACCTCGGCGGCAGCAAATTGAACCAGGCCGGTTCCGGCGGACGCCCTACCTGGACCACCACCATCTCCGGCACTTACGGCCTGGGCGACTGGGACGTGATCTTGCGCGCCAACTACTTCGATTCCGTACTGCTGAATTCCTCATGGGTTGAAGGCGTGGACGTGGACGACAACACCACCGCCTCAAACACCGTCTGGAATCTTGGCGTAGGCTACAACGGCGAAACCGCTTCCGGCATCGGCTGGCGCGCCAGCTTCAACGTCACCAACCTGTTCGACCGCGAACCGCCGATCATTCCCAGCTTCAACTCACGCTTTGGCACGCAGACCGTAAGCAGTTCCTATGACATATTCGGACGGCGTTATCAGGTGAGTTTGAATCTTAATTTTTGAGGTTTTTTCCGCCCTCTCCCCCGGTACGAACACCCCCCAGCGGAAGAAACCGGGGGAGAGGATGGGAAATATCACTGATCGGCTACCCCTGGGAGCGCTGGCGGCTGCGGATTTGAGCGCCCCGCATTGCGCTCGCGCAAACTCCATGAAAAAAGCCGCTGATTTCCCGCCGCGCGCGGTTGTTGCCATCGTGCGTTTGGATATACTGCCTGACTATGCAAGTGACTCTCTTCCCCAATTCCCGCCGCCCCGGCATCGGTCTGCGCCCCAAGAAAGAGGCGCAGCGTCCCTCGTTGCCGCAGCATTCCCGCCTGTGTCCGGTGCTCGAAGCCGGCAGTTCGTTAGGCTATCTGGTATTTCCCGCGCTGGGCGAAAACGAGCAGTTTCACATCGGTTACGAGGGTGAAGGGCTCTATCAGTTCGGCTATGCCGTCAATCCTACGGGCCGCAAGTGGGAGCAGATTTTTTTCGTCAACTATCAAATGTCGCTCGGCGGCATCGGGCTGCGCAAGGAAGAAGTCAAACTGATGGTGCCCGAGACGCCCGGCTTCAAGCAGACCGCGCTGTCGATCGCGCGCATGTTCGTCGCGCCCGACGACATGGGCACGCCCGAAGGCGGCGTCACGCTGCGCGGCGCGTACAACTTTCAAACGCCGCCGGGCTGGGACACGGTATTTAGCGGCGTGCTCAACCAGGTCACGCGCCCGGTAGCGCCGGTGCTGGTGACTCGCGTCGAAACCGACTGGTACGTCGCCGATTCCGAATTCCGTTACATCCTGGCGCCCGGCGACATCATCACGGTGTCGCACAATTTGCCGATCGGGCAGGTTTTCTTCGTGCCGCGCGAGGAGGTCAGCTTCCGCGACGGCAGCGACGAAGAAGCCGAGGAACGCCGTCAGCGCAGCAAAGCCTTCTTCGATGAAAAAGCCAGCGT
>JAITMI010000239.1 GCA_031277435.1 Pseudomonadales bacterium | reverse complement strand
GCCGCCAGCCGTGGCGCTGGGTTGAGTTCGAAATCGGAGTAAATATCGTCCTCGATGATTACCAAATCCGAATTGTCAGCCAGTTTTAGAATGCGATGCGCGACCAGCGGCGACAGTTGCGCGCCGGTTGGATTGTGGATGCCTGAATTGGTGATGTAGAGCCGTGGAGAATGTTCGGTCAAAGCCGCCGCGAACGCCTCTACATCTGGCCCATTGGGCGTATAAGGCACGCTCACGATGCGCGCGCGATGCGCTTTGAGCAGGGCATGAAAATTGAAATAACAAGGATCATCCACCAGCACGGTAGCGCCTGGTTCCAACAAAAAACGGCAAATCAAATCGATCGCCTGCGTGCCTGACTCGGCCAGCATGAGTTGTTCGGGCACCGCCTCAATGCCAGCGCCCGCCAATCGCCGCGCGAGCAACTGGCGCAGGGCGGGGTGGCCGAGCGGCGTCGCGTATTCGCTCAACTCCACCCCGCCGGCCCGCGCCAAGGCGCGCAGCGCCCGGCGCAGGCCCGTTTCATACATCCAAGTGGCGGGCAGCCAGCCGCAGCCCGGTTTGAGCAGAGCGGCGTTCGTTTGCAGCGATTGCCGCGAAATCCATAAGGGATCGACTTCCCTATCGAGTTTTGGACCGATTTCCGCCAAATCGAGCGGCGCCAGCGGCCCCGCCACATAAAACCCCGAACCTGGACGGGACGCGATAGCGCCTTCCGCCACCAGCCGTTCATAGGCTTCAACCACCGTCGACACCGACAGCCGCATGGCGCGCGCCTGCGCCCGCACCGAAGGCAGCCGCGTGCCGGGCGGGTAGACGCGCGCGGCTATTCTTGACTGAATAGTTGCCATCACCGCGCTGATCCGGGTACCGCCGTGTTTGGTCATTGTCTTGTACTGTATTGGAAAAAATAGAGAACAGTTCTTTCGAATCGTATTGGATTGTATCTGGCTTGGCCAGCCTTGCCGCTGCTCTACTGAAAGCCGTTAAGCGAGGAATCCACAATGCACAAAATCAATAGCGGCTGGCTCAATGGCTTGGCCGGCGTCATCATCTTTTCCGGCTCGCTGCCCGCGACTCGCGTGGCGGTGCGGGACTTCAGCCCGCTTTTTCTCACATCCGCACGAGCAACGATTGCGGCTTTGACGGCTTTGGCGCTGCTATTGCTATCGCGGCAAGCACGGCCCAAGCGCCGCCACCTGCCAGCGCTCGCGCTGACCGCGCTGGGCGTGGTGATCGGTTTTCCGCTACTGAGCGCAGTGGCACTGCAAGGGCTCACGTCCGCGCATTCGATCGTCTTGCTTGGGCTTTTGCCGCTGTGTACCGCCATCTTCGCGGTGCTGCGTGGCGGTGAGCGCCCCCGCCCGCCGTTCTGGCTGTTTGCGCTGACGGGCGCCGCGTGCCTTGGCACTTACGCGGCGCTAAGCGGCATCAAGGCGGCCCCACGCGACGATTTGCTGATGCTGGCCGCCATCGTCCTGTGCGCTTTGGGCTATGCCGAAGGCGCGCGCCTTTCCCGTGAGCTTGGCGGCTGGCAGGTCATCAGTTGGGCGCTGGCGCTGGCCTTGCCCCTGATGCTGCCGCTGACGCTGCTGAGCTTGCCGCCGGCGTTTGACGAGGTCAGCTTGGCGGCCTGGCTGGGTCTCGCTTACGTCTCGCTGTTCAGCATGTTGTTCGGCTTCGTGTTCTGGTATCGCGGCCTGGCGCAGGGCGGCATCGCCGCGGTGGGGCAATTACAGTTGCTCCAACCCTTCATGGGGCTTGGCCTCGCCGCGGCGCTGCTGCATGAGCAAGTGAGCCCCGCCATGCTGGCGGCCACCTTGGGCGCCGTGGTTTGCGTGGCGGGGGCGAAGAAGTTTGCTTAGCTCTCGCGCTGGTATTTGTCACCGGCTGCGGCATACTGCGCGCCTCGACGTACCCCACGATACAAGGAGGTAACATGAACAACACTCTCGCTTATGGCGTGCAAAACGCCACCGCCCCCGTCGCGCCGCTCTGCATCGAGCGCCGTGAGGCGCTGGGGCGTGATGTGCTCATTGAGATTCTGTACTGCGGCATCTGTCATTCTGATATTCACCAGGCGCGCAACGAGTGGGGCGGAGGGTCGTTGTATCCGATGGTGCCGGGGCACGAAATCATTGGCCGCGTCAGTAAGATTGGCGCACAAGTCAGTAAATTCAGCGTGGGCGATCTCGTAGGCGTGGGCTGTTTCGTCGATTCCTGCCGCCACTGCGCCGCTTGCGCCGAAGGGCTGGAGCAATACTGCGAGGCCGGCATGACCGGCACTTACAACGCGCGCGACAGGCGCGGCGAATTGACCTTTGGCGGCTATTCCGAGCGCATCACCGTGGACGAAAACTACGTGCTGCGCGTGCCCGATAATTTGGACCCCGCCGCCGCCGCGCCGCTCTTGTGCGCTGGCATCACCTTGTATTCTCCGCTGCGTCATTGGAATGTTCAGTCCGGTCAAAAAATCGGCATCGCTGGTTTGGGCGGTTTGGGCCATATGGGCGTGAAGCTGGCCGCCGCGATGGGCGCGGAGGTGGTGATGATTACCACTTCCGCGCACAAGGCGCAGGATGCGCGGCGGCTGGGCGCCGCCGAAGTACTACTTTCCAACAACCCCGCCGAGATGGCCAAACACGCCAACTCCTTTGATTTGATCGTGGACACGGTGCCAGTGCCGCATGATTTGAACCCGTATATCGACTTGCTCAAGCGCGACAAAACGCTGGTAATCGTCGGCCCGCTCGACCCGGTGGGCGTGCATGGCGCCAAGCTGATCGGCAAGCGCCGCCAGGTGGCGGGCTCGGTGATCGGCGGCATCGCCGAAACGCAGGAAATGCTGGATTTTTGCGGCAAGCACCAGATCGTCAGCGACGTTGAAGTGATCCAGGCCCATTACATCAACGAGGCGTATGCGCGGATGCTCAAGAGCGACGTGAAATACCGCTTCGTCATCGACATTGCCTCGCTGCGCTGAACCAGGTCAGCGCTGTGTTTTATTTCAGAATTTTTATTTTATAATTTTTTAATTTATAACTCTCGCTGGAGCAATCATGCGCATCGAAGCCATCGCCATTGGCAATAATCCGCCGGAAGACGTCAACGTCATCGTCGAGGTGCCGATTGGCGGCCATCCCATCAAGTACGAAATGGACAAAAAATCCGGCACGCTGGTGGTGGACCGTTTTCTCTACACGCCGATGTCCTACCCCGGCAATTACGGCTTCGTGCCGCACACGCTTTCCGAAGACGGCGACCCCATCGACGTGCTCATCTGCAACACCCGCCCGCTGATTCCCGGCTGCATCATCAACGTGCGGCCAATCGGCGTGCTGGTAATGGAAGACAACGCCGGGCGAGACGAAAAAATCATCGCCGTGCCCTCACCGCATCTGACGCAGCGTTACAAGGATATTTACAACTACGACGACCTGCCGGAAATCACCTTGCGGCAGATTTCCCACTTTTTTGAACACTATAAAGATCTCGAACCCGGCAAATGGGTGAAACTCGAAGGCTGGCACAACGCCGCCGCCGCGCAGCGTTTGATTACCGAAGCGGTGGTGCGCGCGGCGGAGAGCGCTTAAAAGAGCGCTTAAGTTGATGACCAGCGCTAACGCGCGCTCAATCCTCGGCCACGGTCAATAATGTCCGCAAGGCTTGCGCGTGTTCGCTGGTTTCATGCCCTAGCGGCGTCAGATAGCCGCCGTCTGGCTGCGTGATCATGCCCTTGGCGTGCAAGCGCCGCCCCGCCGCGACCAAGGCCGCGGGCGCGTCGCTGTGAATCTTGAGCCCTTGCTGTTCGGTATCCAGGCTGAAACGGGCCAATAGTTCCAATTCTTCCAACTGCGCTTGCGTAAATGACATGTAAGGTTTTCCTGGTTCAACTGTGATCGCGAATATAGTTGCGTTCGTATTCCGCCTGCGCGTGATCTTTTTCCTTTTTGATCGCCTTGCCGCGACGCTTGGCCTCGGTCAAGGACACTGAGCGCGTTTTATGCGTGCTGATCGCCGGTGACGACAACAAACGTTCCACCTCCGCCGCCTCCGCCTGACACGCCGGACACTCGGCGCCGTGATCCACCCGCACCAGCTTTTCAAACTGGTGGCC
>JAITMI010000191.1 GCA_031277435.1 Pseudomonadales bacterium | reverse complement strand
ACACCTATGGGCACCTCGACGGCATCAAGCTGTCTTACCTGACGCACCAGTCTGGTACGCCGTGGGATCAGGTTTACCGGCCTGGCGTTTTCGGTTTGGAGATCCCGGATTCCTTGATCTCGCGGCATTACAAGGACCTGGCGCGTGAGCGAACCTAGTAATAGCGAAAATGCCGCATGTGATGGCGATCTTCCCGCGCTTCCCGCTGACCTTGATGCACGGCTGCCGTGGGCAAATGACAGCGCGGAGGAAGAAGACAAGAGCTGGGGTGATCTCGATGCCGTGCGGCGCACCAATGATAAGCGCTGGCTCATGGTTTATGGCTGGGTACTGGTGGTGCTCACCATTACGTTCACGGCAACCTTCCTTTGTACGCTTGTCGTGTGGGCGTGGCACTACCTGACGCCTTGGCCTTGGTTGACGGATGCGCAACTGGACAAGATTCAGTCCGTGTTATTCAGTGGTGGCATGGGCGCGGTGATCAGTGGCATCGTTCGCGCGCAGATGGAAAAGATCAGGCGGACGTAAGCTGCTGCAAAATTCGTGCCGTGTTTTTCGTTTCCGCCGTGGCGGCGTTTTCTCCGGCGCGGCGGAAGGTGATTTTAATCTTGAGTTCCAGCACGAAAGCGATGTCGGAAAGCGTCCCTAGCGTCATGTTACGGCTGCCACTAAGCACTTGCGTTACGAAAGTCTTTGACTTGCCCAAGCGTTTGGCAAGTTCGGTCTTGGTGATGTTTTGGTCTTCCATCGCTACCAAGAGGTCTTCCGTGGTGTTGTAGGTCAGATCCATTCTGGCGAACTGCCGTTCTTGGCGGTCCGAAAAGGTTTTGGATGGTGGATAGAACATGTCTCTAACGCTCATGGCTCTGTACCTCGATTCTGTACCAGTCTTGCCGACTTTGTCCGTTTCACCATATTCCACACGATCAGCACTCGCGCCAGCGCGGTACCGTGGGTGGACGCTAATCAAGCGGCTTGCGCCAGCAGCGGCACGTGGATTTCTAGTTCATCAAACGGGGCGCGCACGGTATTGCCTTCGCGTTCGACTAGCCCTAGCGCCATCATGCGGGCGATGTCGCCGTGGACGTTGCTGTAATTGCGCCCTAGCGCCTTGGCCAGCGCGTACACGCTTTGCGCGCCAGTGCTCCGTAGCGTCTCCAGCGTGCGCAGGCGTTCGGGGGTGAGTTCGGCGAGCAACTGCGCGGCGCTTTCAAAGCCAATATGCAAGTCCGCCTCTTGCGCCTTGCCGGCGGCCAGATTGCGCGCAACCTCAAGCGCACGCTGGTGCATTTTTTCATCGTTGGCGATTTCGAGAATGGCTTTCATGGACTACTCCTCCTTGGTCAGGCGGCTTACGTCTGCGCGGAAGTCGCGTAGCAGCGTTTCAAGCGTGGTAAATGGGTAGGGCTCCTCGCGCGCGCCGTAGTGCCGGTGGTCGCCCTTGCCCGCTTCGTTATCATAGCGAACCAGACAAGTTTCATCGTTGCCGCAAAACAGGCTGTATTTCAGCCTATGCGGGCGCTCGACGCTGGCTTGTGGCAAGGCCCATATCCGGCGCTGTACGATCCATTTTCCGATGATGGTCTTGGTATTGAGGATCAAGGTTGCCTTTGCCATGTATTGTATTGTAAGCAATATGGGGCACGAGGTGCTAGCGGCACTTGGGGCAAAATTCGTGCCGCGTATTTTCGTTGTTTATCGGTCCAGCGGTGCTACCGTGACTTTGGGCGGCTTCTTACCCGCTTTTGGCGATACGGCGAGGCCGGGCGAGTAGATTAGGTTGGCTTTGTCGGCTTGTTCCGCGATGAATTTCAAAAGGCCGATGGCTTTGGATAGGCCGTAGGGAATTGTCGCGGCGCATAGCCCGCCAAGGGCGTAGCCGGCACATTCTGGAACGCTGAATACTGGAACATGTTCCGTAAAGCCGTAGCGTGTGGGAATGTCAACGGTTATAAGTCTAAGCGCAAACCCCGCGATGATTGAGCAGATCGTTAAAACGATAGAAACGAACATTAACGCGCCTTCGCCGTTCCCTTGGGTGTAAATCTTCGTTTGCACGGGTGTGCTTGGCGCGTCATAAGCCGCCGCTTCCATGCCGGGTTGGCGCGCGCCGCAGGTTATGCACTCGCCAAACTTGTTCACGCTCTGCTTGCCACATGACGCGCATTTCGGAATGCTCATTTTCTTGCTTGCCTCCTTGCTGGTTTTCTGGTTCTTGGGCTCGTTTTGACCTGCCTGCGCGGTTTGCGTGAGCGCGGTCTCCGGTTTGGCCGCCGGCTCGGTATCGATCCGTGTGCGGCTGTAGATGCCTGTGCCTGGAATTCCGGTATTCAGATAGGCGCCTTCCGGCCCAACGTTCACTGACGCGCCGCGGGGGCCAGCGCTAAGGCTTACTCCGCTTTTACTGAGGTTCAGCCGGACGCCTGGCAGTATCTTTATCGATTTTCTGAAACGTATGCCCATTTCATGTCTCCTCCGTGAGTGTGGGTTGTGCTGTTTGGCTTAGTTCTCGGGCTCCTTAGCGTCCGTGGTGAATTGTGCCGAACCACTCAAACTGTTCGATGGTTTTTGTTGCGATCTTTAGTAAAGTGCGTTCGTTATTGCTCCCGTATTCCAGGGGAGATTTGAACTCAAACGTGCAGCAGCATGAATTAGAATCATAAAATGCCCGTTCTACAAGCTGGTGAACATTTGCTTTTGCAGCGGCATCCGCGAACAAGAGCAGCTCGGCTAGCTCTTTGGCTTTCCCGTGCCTAGAGCAGATGTTGATTCCAAGTGCTGTCATTGAACTGGTGTCGATTTCATTTTTATTCATGGAGCCTCTGTGGCTTTATCTGGGCGGCGGTTTTATCTCTTTTTGGTTGGCGCTACCGATTCTTTCTCTTCGATCTTCGCCGGTTTTTGATTTCTGAATAGCGCAACCGTTCCAAGAATTTGGGTGGCCACGTTTTGAGGTAGCCCGGATAACAGTAGACCCTCGTCCTTTATGAGTTCTACGTATTCGAGGAGCGCCGGGCGTACCGCGTATGGATCAGCTTTAAGTAGTTTGGCGACCTTAAGCAATTGGATGTCAGTCATTCTGGCGTTGCCGCTTCGCCATTGGCTGACTAGGTTTTCCGTATTCAGGTCCATTGCCCCAACAACATCTATATTGCGGATGCCGGCGCGGTCCATGGCATCAATGAGCCAAAGCCCTTCTGCGATGGATGTGGGGGTTTTTCGCTCTTTCTTCGCATTCATGGTTGACAATTCTCCCCAAAGCATCATCCGAAAAGAATTAGCGTGGCTATTGATCATTTGGTTTAGCGCTGCTAATCTGTGGGTATGTCTGAAATCACCCTCACTCAATATCTCAAAATCTGCTCCCAGCGCGAGGTGGCGGAAGCGCTGGGCCTTACGCAGGGCGCGGTGTCGCAAATGGTCAGAGCGGGCCGGGATATCCGGCTGCTGATCGATGACGCCGGTGCTCTGACCGGTTACTACGAAATCAAGGCTGTCCGGCGCGCGGTTCGGCGTGTTCATGAAAGGGATGGGGCTGAACATGGCTGATTCGCCCTCAGTCTCCCCCGACCAGCTCGAAAACACCCGCAAGATCGGTGCACGGTTTTGCGGCGTGGTTTTGCGCCGGCTTGCGGAGGTTACCCAAGAGCGTGCGGCGGATTTCATGGGCGTGTCGGCAAGTACGATCAGCCGGGCGAAGGAAGATATTGAACGCATTTGCCACCTGTTCGCCGCCATCGGTTTGCAGGTGGCGCCGCTCGATGCCGTGGTGGTGAGCCGCGACGACATTCAGGCTCTTGAGCGGATGGCGTACAAGTATTTGCAAAGCAGGATTGAAGGCGGCACCGACTAGCCGCCGGGAGGGCACATGCCAAGGAAGAAAAAGCAGCGGAAGTGCAAAAAGTGCGGTGGCTCGGGCAGCCTGCAAACTACTGAAATTACCTTCGGTGGTCGTGTCGTTAATTACCGTCTGGTCAACTGTGCGCGTTGCAACGGCCTGCGCCGCGCAAAAGGAGAAGCGTGATGAGAGGTGACGCGATCGATACCCAGGTGGGCGGTGATCACTACAAGTGTATGGTCATTCAGCCGGTGGAATTCGCGCTGGTGAACAGGCTCAACACCTGTCAAGCGAACATCATCAAATACGTGTGCCGGTTCCGCGCTAAGGGCGGTGCCATCGATCTCGAAAAAGCCGCGCATTATTGTTTGCTGTGGGTGGAATTTGCCGCGCGCTATCGCCAGACGGTGTTCAAGCCGTGGGCAATACAGCCAGTGTTCGTGATTTCGCCGGAAGAGTTCGTGGCAGCGAACGGGCTGGGCCGTGTCGAGGCGCAGATTATTGACCGCGTGTGCTACGCGGACGGGGCGCCCGATGCGCTCGAAGCGCACGAACTGATTATTCAATTACTAGGGGAATTCAATGAGCGCGATTGATTACGCCGCCGCCTTCTCCAGCTTGAAATCGACGTGCACGGCGTTGTACGGGAACAGCAATTTGCCATCCCCGGTTTTGTCGATCAGCCCGCGCGCAGCTAGCGTTTGCGCGTCTGTATGCACGCCCTTCACGTCGCGCTCTAGTTTGCGCGCCAGCTCGCGTACACCCATCGGCCCGGCGCCGGTCAGCGCTTCGATGATGCTCCAGCGGTTGGGGGAAAGC
>JAITMI010000052.1 GCA_031277435.1 Pseudomonadales bacterium | reverse complement strand
CGCGAACTGCGCGCGCCGCCCTTCAGCCTGAGCCCTGACGCCTTGCAATGGCTCATGCGGCAGCCCTTCCCCGGCAACGTGCGCGAACTCGAAAATCTCCTCCACCGCGCCGCCGTATTGGCCGAGGGTTCGCGTTTGGAAATACATGACTTTATGGAACCCTCGATAAATTTCGCCACCTCAGCGCAGGCGGAAACACCGCCAAACGCCGCCTTCGCGCTCGATGGCAAACTCGACGCCTTGCAGCGCCAGGAAATCGAACAAGCGCTCAGCGCCCAGCGCTGGAACCGCAGCGCCGCCGCGCGGCAACTCGGTTTGACGCCACGCGCGCTGCGCTACCGCCTGAGCAAACTCGGAATCGCCTGATGCACACGCGCGGCTATACTTTGCTGGAACTGCTAGTGGTGTTGACGTTGCTTGGTCTTCTGCTCACTCTTGGCCTGCCGGATTTACGCCGCTGGCAGCGCGAGGCGCAAAGTGAAGCGCTGCTCGTGGAACTTGGGCGGCTCTTGGCTGAAGCGCGCGGCACGGCGGTGACGCAAGGCGTTCCAGTAACCTTATGTTCCAGTATCACCCCGCCCTTGTGCGATGCGGCGTGGCAACGGCAAGCCTTGCTGTTCACCGACCACGATGGCGACCGCGTATTTGACCGCACGGATGGCGATTTGATGTTGCGCCATTGGACGCCGCCTGAAGCGCAAGGACGCCTGTTGCTAAGCAATTTTCCGGCACGGCCCTCGCTGCAATTTTTACCTACGGGGTTTACCAGTGGTGAATCCGGCAACTTTACCTGGTGCCCGCCAAACGCCGAGCCCAGCGCGATCCGGCAATTGATTTTCACCCGCAGCGGCCGTACCCGTATGGCGCTGGATACGAATGGCGATGGCATCCGCGAAGGCGCTGATGGACAACCGCTCAGTTGCCCATAGCGCCAGAATGAGTCAAAAATCAAAACGCCGCCACGCCACGCGCCGCGCACGCGCCGGCGAGGATTCGCCAGCGGGCGCGATGAGATAGGCGCTTTGCAAGCTCACCCGCGCCGGCCCTTGCGTACTTGTGGCCCACAAACTGAGACGATGCAAGACGGCGCTATTGCCTTCTTCCAAGGGCAAGGCCGCATCCCAGGCGCTGTCGCAGCAGGCGCTGAGGTTGTAGCTGGCGCTCAGATTCCACCCTGGCAAAGCCAATGTTTGCCCTTCGGCGGCGGCTTGCAGCCAGCTTTGGTTGTCCGCGAGAACGGCGTTATATAACTGCCGTTCCACTTCAGCAAGCGCATGATCGGCGGCGGCGAATAGCGCCTGCCGCGTTGCCGCATTGCTGGCCATGCGCCCTTGCAGCAAGGCCGCTTGCAATGCGGCGCCACCGAGTAAAGTGAGCGCGGCCAGCGCGAGCAAGACCACCAGCAGCAAGGCGCCGCGCTGCTTTTTATATTGTACATATTTCATCGGAGATTTCTCAAAGCGACGGTGGTGGTGAATGATTGGCGCAGATAACGATCGCTGGCGCTGCCTTCACCCGGCCAGGGCGCATACGCGCGCACACTTGGGTAAACCGGCTCGATCGTGCGCAGCCGCACGCTGAGCTGCACGCTCACCACCCTGCGCCAATCCGTGATTGCGTGCGCTTGCAGGTAGTGATCGGCGTAACCATCGTTGCCAAAATCATCGACGCCATAAAGCAGTTGCAGTTGATCCACGCCAGCCACCAATTCCTCGGCCACGGTGTACAACGTATGCGTGGTGGCATTGAGCGCGAGACGTTCGCGGAACAGCGCCGGCACGCCAGAAGCGGTGTTCGAGCTGCCTACGTAATAGGCCGCGCTGTTCAAGTTCAGCAAGGGGCCTGCCAGCGAATCCAGCTCAGCGCTGACCTGCCAACGCCCCAGCGCCAACGCCGAGCAATCGGAGGCAAGACGAATGACGGCTTGCCCATTTTCCAAGGCGCCGGAAGAAGCAGGCTCGCCATAGCGCAGCGCCAAGGCATCGCTACCCGCGCGCAAGGCGGCGCGAAATTCCATGGGGAAGGAATTACGCCCCGCGTCGTAGTCATAACCGCCAAGGCCAGGGCGCGCCAGAAACCACGAGGCCGCGCCATCCTGCTGTAAAGGTGTAGTAACGGAACAAGCGGTATAACCAGCCTGACGGATTTCCGCGCTAAGAAAATCCAACGCGAAACGCGCGCTTTCCTGTAACAGCGCCAACTCCCGTGCCAGCACGAAATTGCGCTGCCCCGCCAAGAGCGCGCCCAGCGCCAAGGCCATCACGCTCAGCCCCAGCGCCAGCGATACCAATAGTTCGATCAAGGTGAAACCTTGCTGGGGCCGCCGCATGGTCAAGGCTCGAAACGCAAACTCAGCTCACGCTGCGCCGCGCCGTAACGGATCGCCACCGTGTAAAAACCAGCGCCAGCGCTACTCACCTGCCCTTGCGCCTCGGGCAACTCCTCCACCTGCGCGCGCCACGCCGCCAAGTCCCAGCGCGCCAGTGACTCAGCGTTACAAATCTGGCTCAAGCAATTTTGCGTAGGAGTTGGCGCTGGCGCCGCATACGCCAGCAAATAAGCGCTGCCGCCGCCACTGGCGCGCATACGTTCAGCGATGTCTTGCAGCAAAAACCAGGCTTGCGATTCGTGCAGCGCGGCGAAATTCCGCTGCAATACTTGTTGCTGCAATACGCCCAGGCTCAGCACGCCCAGCGCCAATAGCGCCACGGCGGCAAGTACTTCAATCAAGGTAAAACCTTTCGCGCGCGCGGGGCACGCGGGAGGATGGGCGATGTTCGTCATGGGCTGATTCTCACTAACGAGAGTGGCCCTTGGTATAGACGAAGTGTGGGTGTTTGGCCAATATTTTTGTTCCGTTCACACTCCAACATTTGCGCAAGGTTTCGCCTACGGATTCCGGCCCCAGCGGTCAGCACACCAGACCATAGCATTGCGCGGAACGGTTGTCGCAAACCCCGCGGTCATCTATGCTTCAAATCGGTGTCATCGTTGGAACGCTCCACGAAGATT
>JAITMI010000041.1 GCA_031277435.1 Pseudomonadales bacterium | reverse complement strand
TCAGCACAAGTGGCACGCTCAACGATCTGAGTTCACTGACGCTCAGTGGCACGGGCGCCGCAACCATCGTTGACGGCACCTCCATCTTGAACAGCATCGTGCTGAGCGAGGACGCTGGCGCGGATAGCATCGAATTGCTGACTGGAGCATCCTTGGTTGGCCAGCCTAATGCTTCCGCCTATGACAGCATCAGCAACTTCGACACCAGCGTGGATAAACTGCTAATTCACGATGGCAGCAGCTCCTCCACGGCCTTCGTGGACGAGGGGGCGATTAGTGGCGCCAACTTGGGTACCGCCATAGATGCGGCCTTTGGCGCAAATGATGCGGTAGTGTTCCACTATGGCAACAATACCTATGTGTATGTGGATGACGGCGATGGCGACTACAGTGCCAACGACATTCTGGTGGAGTTGGTGGGCACCTTGAATCTCACTGACTTGAGCAACATCGCCACCTTGGAACTTACCGCTTAAGCAAGCCGCTCCCTCACGGCGCGGTGCTACATCCAGCGTCGCGCCGCAAACCAAGCAAAACCCCGGCCCAAAAAGCCGGGGTTTTTCGTATAGGCTCAGCGCGCCGCCACCTGATTGGGGCAGTGCAGATAACGTGAGGAGCTCAACCATTGCAGGTCGGGGTAATAGGCGAACAGTAATTGCCCGCCTTTGAGGGCGTCGATCATGGGGCGGGCGATGCCCAGGCTCACGGCGGGGCAGCCCCAGCTACGGCCGAGGCGGCCAAGCTGATCGATTACGCCGTCGTCCACGTAATCAGCGCCGTGCATGACGATGGCGCGTTCGCGGGCTTTGTCGTTGAAACCGGGTTCGAGGCCATCCATGCGCAGCGAATAACCGTTGCTGCCCTGGTAGGTTTCGGCGGTGCGGAACAGGCCCAGGCTGGATTGATGACTGTCCGGTTGGTTAGAAAACGAGGTGGTCAGGTCGCCGCCGCTATTGCTGCCGTGCGCTACGTATTCATGGAACAAGAGGCTGGCTTCGTTGAGGTCAAACACCCACAGCCTGGGCTCGGAAGACGGCAAGGAATAATCGATCACCGCCAGCCGCTCGACGGCGGGCATACCGCCGGCCTCCGCGCATTGCAGAGCCTCCAGAGCCAGTTGCAAAACTTCGCCTTTCAATTCTGGCGCGCTGGCTTGCAGGCGGGCGGTAAGGTCGTCACCGGCGGTGGCGTAAACCGGCGCTATGCCCGGCATGGCGGTGATAAGTAATACGGTCAAAAGCTGAGAAAGATAGCGGCGCATGGCGCACGGACCTCCAATTTTCGTTGCCACGGATTTACGCTTCGTGAGCGTTCAATGGCATATGTATGATTTATAACGATATTTTTCTGGCGGATGCCAGAAGACCGTGATCCTACCATCCCCACGCCGCTCTGTCAGCCCACGAGGTCAAATGCGGCGGATGTTGCGCGCGCGCGAATGTGGGAAGATGCGCCCCCTAAGGACAACCACGCACCCAAAGGAGCAGGTATGAACGCAGCCCTTCGTTGGACAAGCCGATTCATCGCGATACTGATGCTGGCGCTGAGCCTGCCGACGCTGGCGGGGCCAGTGGACGAGGCCATCCGCGCCCGCCTGGAGCCAGTGCTCAACAGCCAAACCTCGCGGACGCCGCAGGCGGTGGCGGAGTTTTACGCGCAGCGGCAATGGCTGCCGGTGTGGGATGAGACTCGCTATCAGTCCCTTTTGAGCGCCCTGGCCGGCACTTACGAGGACGGCCTCAATCCCGAGGATTATTTTCTGTCGCTGCTGCGCAATTTCCCCGCCAGCGACGACCCGCAAACCAGCGCCGAGCGCGACATGCTCGCGACTCATGCTTATCTCCTGGCATTGGAACATCTGTTCCACGGCAAGGTGGACCCGCGGCAACTGGACCCGCACTGGAATTTCAACGCCCGCCAATTCGACCCCGAACAAGGCTTGACGCTGGCGCGGCAGGCGGTGGAACAAGGCAACATCAGCGGCGCCTTCGCCAGCGCGCGCCCCACGCAAGCGCAATACGGCACGCTGCGCGCCGCTTTGGCGCGCCTGCGCACGGCGGCGCAAAATGGCGGCTGGGTAACACTGCCGGCGGGGCCGACGCTGAAACCCGGCGTCAGCGATGCGCGGGTACGATTGTTGCGCCAACGCCTGCAACAGGCCGATCTCTTGCCCGCTGGCGAAGCCGCGCAGCCGGAGCTTTACGACGCGACGCTGGTGCAAGCGGTGCGGCGTTTTCAGACCGAATCCTACCTCGACGTAGACGGCGCGGTGGGCCCGCAAACCCTGGCCGCGCTCAATGTGACAGTGGAGCAGCGCATCGAGCAAACCCGCGTCAATCTGGAACGCGCGCGCTGGCTCTTGCACGAAATTGAGGACGAACCCAGTGTGGTGATCGTGGATGTCGCCGGCTACCGCGTTTCCTACCTGCGCAACGGCGAGGTGGTCTGGCAATCGCGCGTGCAAATCGGCAAGGAGTACCGCGCCACGCCGATCTTCCAATCCACCATCACCTACATCACGCTCAGCCCCGGCTGGGTGATTCCGCCGGGCATTTTCCGCAACGACACCCTGCCCGCCATCCGCCGCGACATCGGCTATCTGGCGCGCAACAAGCTGCATGTTTACAACTCCGCGGGGCAGGAAATCCCCGCCTCCAGCGTCAACTGGGCGCAGCCGGGCAACATCACC
>JAITMI010000031.1 GCA_031277435.1 Pseudomonadales bacterium | reverse complement strand
GTAGCCCCCAGGTTATCCTCGGCCTCGTAGGACTCGTCCAGCGTACCGTTGGATTCCGTGCGCCCCACCATGACCTGGGCATAAGTCGACAAGCGGTCGCTTACCGCAAATTCAAGACCGGTCAGTATTGATCTGTTGACGACTTCAGCGCCCTTAGCGCCAGCGAAGAAATCATAGGCCAACGAACGCACGACGCCTTCCCTGCCGCCAGCCTGGCTTCCAAGACAGCCGTTACCAGATTGACAAAAACCCTCGCCGCGATCGAACAGTACGAGATTCTGACCATCATTGGAGAATTTGTAGTTATCCAGAACCGTGCGGGTATTGCGAATCAAGCCGGTAGGAGAAGAAGTCGCGGAACTGACCCAGGGGCGCGTCAAGCGTTGCGGAATTCCCGCCGGCGCGCCGGGCGACCAGGCCGGGTTAGTGATATGCCCGATAAACTTGAAATTTTCCAGATTGCGCCAGTTTGGCCGCACTTCATCAATGTGCATCGCGGAAATACCGCCGATCAAGTGCAGGCGCTCACCGATGCTGGTTCCGCCAGCCATTTCCAGATTCCACTGCACGCCCTCGCCGGTCTCATGCATGCCGGTACCGGCTGAAATATTCAAACCTTCGAAACGGCGATCCAATATGAAGTTCACGGTACCGCCCACCGCGTCCGCGCCATAGGCAGCCGAGGCGCCGCCGGTCACGACGTCTACGCTACGCAAGAGCGCCGTCGGGAAAATATCGACGTTTACCGTGCCGCGCTTGTCCGTTGGCACGACGCGCTGACCATCCAACAGCACCAAGGAACGATTCACGCCCAGGCGCCGGATATTCAGGCCCGAGGCGCCAGCGGTGCTATGCAAGGCAAGGCCGCCACGCTGAGACGATTGGTTACCGAAAAATTGCGGCAACGCATCCAACTGCTCAGCCATCGAATTGCCCGGTTCAAAATCGGACAACTCGTCCACGGTCACGCTGGTAACGGGAACCGGCGTAGTGAAGCCTGAAGTATTCCTGATGCGGGAGCCGGTGACGCTGATCTCTTCAATATTCCGGCCTAGAGCGCCATCTTCCTGCGCCAGGGAGATTTCCGTTACGCCCGCGAATAAACTCGCGATGGCCACGGCCAAGAGATTTCTTTTGCTTCTGTTTTCTGGTGTTCTCATTTCATCTTCTCCTTTTTCGTTGTCATTGTTTTGTTGATTCAGCGCGATCCGGATCACCTGTTTGTCGGTAAGGCTGCCCGCAAGTCCCGAGCCGTCCAGCAATTTCGTTAAAGCGTCCTCCAGCGAGTAGCGGCCACGTACCGCTTGGGTGCCCTTGGCGCGGATCAGGTCGTACGGGAACAGCATGACCGCGCCGGTTTGCAGGGCCAGGCTGTTCAAAGCGTCCGCGGCGTTTTGCGCGGGGATGTCGATGTCGAAGACTTGCTCGCGCGCCTGGTTGAAATCAGCGCCAAAGCCTTCCAGCGCCGTCATTGATCCCAGGCTGAGCGTGCAGGCCAAGAGCCATGCGCGACCACCGCTCCCGCTTCTTCGCATGAGTCTCCCGCCGCCGCCTGAGCCGTGGCCGGGTTCGCGCTTGAAGTCAGCTTTCAGATCTATATGACTTACGAACCAGGAAAAACCGTAATAATTATTTTTTATTTTTGGCCTGTTCCAGAATCTCACCAAACGCCTCCCCCCGTATTTGGATAGACCGGCGTGCGTCAACCCGCTCCGCCCGCCGCGTTCCCTGGCAAGCGATCCGCGCCATGACGCACGCCAGTGGGCCGCGCTTGCTCAATTCGCGGCGGCCGAAATAAGTACCCGGTACGGACTCAGGCGCGTGACACGCAAGCCAAATGAGTTTTCAAACTCGTCGAACATCAAGTCGGTGGCGCCCACCGGGAATTGCCCGCCGATGCGGGTGGCTCCTACTTGTGGATCGGTGATTTCGATGCTTAGCGTGGTGTAACGGCTGACTTCGCGCACGACGTCTTCGAGCGGGTCGCCAGCGAAAATCAATAAACCCTTGCGCCAGGCCAGGCGGCGCGCCATGTCGTCTGGTTCTTCGACCACTTCGATGGCATCGACCGCGCTGAGCAGATTGGCGCTGATTTGTTCCGCCGCGTTCATGCGCGCGCTCTGCCCGGCCTTCAAGGCGCCGATGGTTTCGACGTAGCCGTTCGGCGCCGCCGCTGGCACAAGGATGAGCGGCTCCGCGCTTGCGTTTGTGGGCGTTTCCTCGCTGCGCGTCGCCAGTTTGACTTCGCCTTCGGTGACCATTACGTCGATGCCTTCGTCACGCAGGTATACGGTGAAGGCGGTGCCGACCGCTTGCACGCGCTCGTTGCCGGCGTAGACGCGGAACGGTTGTTCCGGATTTTTGGCCACGGTGAATTCGGCTTCGCCGCGCACCAGGCGTATGTCGCGGAATTCGCGGCTGTAGGAGACGCTGATTTCGCTATTGGTGTTGAGCAGAACAGTGGAATTATCGGTAAGTAATAGCGTGCGCTGCTCGCCGACGCGCGTGGTGTAAGTGCCGTTACTGTCGAAATCGCGCGCGCGGGGCCAGTACAGGGTGGCGCCATAGAGCATGAGGCCCAATAGCAAAGTCGTGAGCAAGGCCCAGGGCCGTAGCCAGGCGTGGTGAGCTTGCCGCGGGCGCGCCGCTGACGGCGGGGTGTCGATGCGGCCAAGTGGTACTGATAGTTCGGTCAATACGTTCATGTGGCGCCAGGTAAGCGCCAGATCTTGCAGTTCGCGCCGGTGCGCGGGGCCGCGCGCGAGCCATTCGTGGAGCGAGGCGAGGGTTTGCGGCGAGGGTTCGGCGTCGCCATCGAGTATGA
>JAITMI010000397.1 GCA_031277435.1 Pseudomonadales bacterium | reverse complement strand
TGTTTGCCACCCTCCAGCATAGTCTGAGCCATAGTAAACGATCAGGAAGGGAGTTCCTGTTCCCAGTTCAGCGATTGCCCGCTCAAATCTTTCCAGCGTCGCGGTAGCGCGTCCAGGCTTATGCAACGGGGAAACAGGGTAATCTGCTTTCCAGTTAATGATGTCACGAGCAGACTTTCCCTGTACTTGCATCAAAGCAAGCAAACCCTCGCGACTGACCGTGGTTCCCTGCTTGTCACATATGAGGAACATGCGCTTGCGAGCCTGGGCTGAGCCGAAGTCTGCCGAGTTCAAGAGCAGGTCGCTGACAGCATAGCCAAGCCCTTCGATGGTTTGGACAAGTTCATCATGACGATCCCACTTCTTCATCCGGTTGACGTTTTCGACGATGACCCAGCGGGGCGCCATTGCCTTGACCCAGGGGACGATACCGATAGCTGTTTCGCGGCTTGTCTCCAAACCTGGTTTGGCTCCACGGGCAATCGAGTGCGAGGTGCACTCTGGCGATGTCAGGAGCACGTCCGGCTTGTATTTGGTGCTTAGCTTCTTGGGCGATACATCCTCGATCTTTTTAGTGAGAATGCCAGCTTCAGGGAAGTTTGACTGATAGGTTTGTGTGGCAAGTCCCCAGGCATCAAGTCCAAGCAAAGGGATTCCACCGCCTCGCACTGCACCGCGCGCCCCAAAGCCAGCACCACAGAAGAGATCAACAAAGGTGGGCACCTATCGGCTCCAATCTAGCCAAGTCTGAGATGGTGCGATCGTACTAGGTACAGGCCGCCGGATAAACAGATTTTGATCCTGAAAGAAGCTTATGATGTTGACAAACAAGGCCGTGAGATGTGTGTCAATCTGTCAGTCTGAGTAATGGTCTGGGACCAAGGCTGAACGACTCCCGGCTACGCCGGGTGGCTGGACCGTACTTGTGGCGTGTCTCGCCACGTCTCCCGCCGGCGCGGGCGTGGACCCCGCAACGATCAATCCACCTCACACAGCCCATAAAACACCTCCCCCGCCCGCTTATGCCGGCTCAGGCGCCAAGTGGCGGGCAGGGGCAGGGCGTCTAGCGGCTGGGCGGCTTCCAGATAGACGCGCGCGCCCGGCGCCAGCCAGGGGCGGGTGTGCAAAAGTTCACAGCAAGGCAGCAGCAAGGACGAGGCGTAGGGCGGGTCGAGGAACACGATGTCATACGGCTGCGCCGGCGTTTCGCGCCCGAGCCAGGCGCGCGCGTCGTCCTGCACCAGCGTGAAATTGGCCGCTCCCAACGCTTGCGCCTGCTGGCGCAGCGTGGCGGCGGCGCGCGCGTCGATCTCCAGCGCGGTGAGCTGCGCCGCGCCGCGCGACAAGGCTTCCAGGCCCAGAATGCCGGTACCCGCAAAAAGGTCGAGACAGCGCGCGCCAGGCAGCGCGAATTGCAACCAATTGAACAAGGTTTCGCGCACGCGATCCGGCGTGGGCCGCAGGCCGGGCGCGGCGCATACCGGCACTTGGCGGCTGCGCCAAGCGCCGCCGATGATGCGCACGCTGCCGGGAGTTTTATTGGAATTGCTGTTCATGAAAAAGCCGGGAGGAAAACCGGCGCTATTGTGCCCGGCGCGGCGGTGGCGCGGTAGGGGCGCAAAAACATAGCGATAGGCGCATAGGGCTGGTAGCATTGCTATCCCCCGTCTTATCGCAGTCATTCCCGCATTCTCATGTTCGGATTTGGAAAACCCAAGACCCCCGCCGCGCCCGCGCCCGAGACAGCCGAGCAGGCCGTAGCGGCCCAAGATTCTCCCGCGCCGCCGCCCAGCACCGGCTTTTTCAGCCGGCTCAAGGCTGGGCTCAGCCGTACCCGCGCCAATCTGGCGCAGGGTTTGGGCAATCTCTTGTTGGGCAAGAAAGCCATCGACCAGGACTTGCTGGACGAGCTCGAAACCCAATTGCTCAGCGCCGATGTCGGCCTCGCCGCCACTAGCGCCATTTTGGCGGAGCTGGGCAAGCGGGTGGAGCGTAAGCAATTGGCCGATTCCGATGCGCTATATGCCGCGCTGCGTGAACTGCTCGGCGCCATGCTGGCGCCCTGCGAGCGGCCTCTGGAAATTCAGAGCGCCCCCGGCAAGCCCTTCGTGATTCTGATGGTGGGCGTCAACGGCGTTGGCAAGACCACTACGATCGGCAAGCTGGCCAAGCGTTTTCAGAGCGAGGGCCGCTCGGTGATGCTGGCCGCTGGCGACACCTTCCGCGCCGCTGCGGTGGAACAGTTGCAAGTGTGGGGCGAGCGCAACCAGGTGCCGGTGGTGGCGCAGCATACCGGGGCCGACAGCGCCTCGGTGATCTTCGATGCCTACCAAAGCGCCCGCGCCCGCAACATCGACGTGTTGATCGCCGACACCGCCGGCCGCCTGCACACCAAGAGCAACCTGATGCAGGAACTCGAAAAAGTCGTGCGCGTGCTGAAAAAACTCGACCCTGACATCCCGCAGGAAATCCTGCTGGTGCTCGATGCCACCACCGGCCAGAACGCGCTGAATCAGGCGCGCAGCTTCACCGAGGCGGTGAAGGTCAGCGGCCTGGCGCTGAGCAAGCTCGACGGCACCGCCAAAGGCGGCATGGTGTTCGCCATCGCCAAGGAATTGGGCTTGCCGCTGCGCTTCATCGGCATCGGCGAAAAAGCCGAGGATTTGCGCCCCTTCGTCGCGGCGGATTTCGTCAACGCGCTGTTCGCGCCCGCCGATTAGCGCGCCCGCCGGCCAAAGGATGATGAGCCCATGATCCGCTTCAACAATGTCAGCAAGCGTTATCCCAGCGGGCAGGAAGCGCTCAGCGGCGTCAGCTTTCGCCTGTCCGCTGGCGAACTGGCATTTCTGACTGGTCATTCCGGCGCGGGCAAGAGCACCCTGCTCAAGCTCATCATGCGCATGGAACTGCCCAGCGGCGGGCAGATTTCCGTCAATGGCCACAGCCTCAGCCGGCTGTCGCGCGAGCAATTGCCGTATTACCGCCGCGCCATCGGCGTGGTGTTTCAGGATCATCAACTGCTATTTGATCGCAGCGTATTCGACAACGTGGCGCTGCCCTTGGCGATCGCCGGTTACGACCCGCGCCACATCGCGCGCCGGGTGCGCGCCGCGCTCGACAAGGTGGGCCTGTTGCGCAAGGAGCAGCAGAATCCCGCCGCGCTGTCGAGCGGTGAACAGCAGCGGGTGGGCATCGCCCGCGCCGTGGTCAACAAGCCGGCCTTGATTCTGGCTGACGAACCCACCGGCAATCTCGACCCGGAACTGTCGGCGGAAATCATGCACCTGTTCGAGCAGTTTCGCGGCGTCGGCGTGGCGGTGCTGATCGCCAGCCACGATCTGGCCCTCATCAGCAGTTTGCGGCATCGCATGCTGGTGCTCGACCAAGGCCGGCTGATCAATGCCCAGGACGAGGCCCGCTGACATGGCGCGCGCACCGCACGGCGGCGCCAGCCGCAACGACCCGCCACGCAAGCCCCCGCGCCGCGCCGAACCGCGCGCCAGCGAGCCGAAGCGCGGCACCGGCGTACCGGTGGTCGGCAAGCTCGGCTGGTTCCGGCAGCACCAGCTTGCCGCGGTGGAGAGTTTGCTGCGGCTCTTGCGCGAACCCTTCAGTACCATGCTGGCCGCCTTGGTGATGGGCATCGCCCTGGCCCTGCCCTTGAGCCTGTGGCTCTTGCTGCAAAATTTGCAGGGTTTGATGCGCGAGGTGGACGAAGCCGGCACGGTGTCGATCTATCTGCAACAGGGGTTGGAACCTGCGCGGCAGCAAGCGCTGGCGGACATGCTGCGCGCACACGAGAACGTGAGCGGCGTGCTCTTGATTACCCCCGAACAAGCGCTGGCCGAATTCGAGCGCAATTCAGGTTTCAGCGACGTACTCGCCGGCCTCGATAGCAACCCCTTGCCGCCAGTCCTGGTAGTGACCCCGCGCAGCCTCGAGGTGGACCTCTTACAAAATCTGCAACTCTACGCCTCCGCATTGGATGGCGTGGAACTGGCGGAAACGGACCTGGCCTGGCTACAGCGCCTGGGCGCGTTCTTGAATCTGGCGGGCCGCTTGGCCTTGCTCTTGGGTTTGATGCTGGGCTT
>JAITMI010000346.1 GCA_031277435.1 Pseudomonadales bacterium | reverse complement strand
GGAGCTTTCAGCGGCGGCGGGCGCTAGCGGTACGTCGAACAGCGCGGCATCGGTGGGCACGGGAGGATCGGCGTGGCGCTCGGCCAATACGATCAGCCAGATACAGCCGGCCAGCGAGGCGGCGAACAACACCAGCCCCAGCCATAGAATCGGCTGGTGATACCAGCGGGCCGGGGGCGGTGTTGGCGTGTTCATGCTTATCTGGTTTGACGTGAGTAGAGCCAGGCGGCGACCAGGCGCGCGCTGGGTGCGCCGAGGCGGGCGCTCCAGGCTGGCATCTGGCTGGTGCGGCCATTGCGGATGAGATTTTCGATGCTGGCGATGTCGTTGGCTTGCAGCCAGATCGCGTCGGTCAGATTCGGCGCGCCGAGCAGGGGATTGCCGGTGCCTTCGGCGCCGTGGCAGACGGCGCAGATCGTGGTGAAAGTCGCTTGCCCGGTTTGCGCCAGCGCGGCGTCGTGCTCCAGGCCCGACAGGCTGCGCACGTAATGCGCGGTGGCGGTAACCTGTTCTGGAGTAAAGGCGGCGCCGATCGGCGGCATGATGCCGATGCGACCGTTGAGGATGCTGGCCATCAGCGCGGTTTCGTCACCCCCGTGCAGCTCATCGTCATCGAGCAGATTTGGCGTGCCGAGTATCTGGTTGCCGAGCGCATTGCGACCGTGGCAGGCGGCGCAGTTGTCGACGTAGAGGCGTTCGCCGATGGTGATGGCCTCCTGATTCGCCGCCAGTTGCGCCAGTGTCTGGCCCTCATAGCTTTGCAAAAGCGCTTGCAGCTTGCCGAGGTTGGCGCTGCTGTCGCTGGCGAGTTCGCCTTGCGAGGTCCACTCAAGCGTGCCCTTGTAAGCACCGAAACCGGGGTAGCGTACGAAGTAAACGATGCCAATGACAAACATCGACGCCGAAAACAGCGCCCACCACAGCGGCAATTTGCGCACGCTTTCGCGCAATACGCCGTGCGCCCAGATATGGCCGGTGGTGCCATCGGGCAAGACCGGCACCTTCACGCGCTGGCCCCAGAAGAACAGCATTAGCGCGAGGCCGAGGTTGAAGGTTATCAGGACTATGATCCATAGCGACCAAAACGTACTCATGCTTCCTCCTGATCTTGCAGCGGCAGACGTGCCAGTTCGTCATATTTCGGCAGATGGCGGCGATCCCACACCCAGATCCAGACGCCGATGAAGCTCAGCATCACCAGCAGGGTGATGATGCCTGACAGATGTCCCCAAAGCGGATTCATAGCCCTGGCTCCAGGCCGTTGGCCGGAAAGGCGGTACCCAAGCCTTGCAGGTAGGCGACCAGCGCATCGAGTTCGGTCTTGCCCGCCACCGCGGCGGGAGCGGCGGCGAGGTCGGCGTCGGTATAGGGGTCGCCGAGCAGGCGCAGTACGCGCATACGCGCCACGATGTCGTCGGCGTCGAGCGTTTTTTCGGCCAGCCAAGGGTAGGCGGGCATGTTGGAAGCGGGTTCCGTCTTACGCGGGTCCAAGAGGTGCAGACGCTGCCATTCGTCGGAGTATTTGCCGCCTACGCGCGCCAAGTCCGGCCCGGTGCGCTTGGATCCCCATTGATGCGGGCGGTCGTAGATGGATTCTTCCGCCGTTGAATAGTGGCCGTAACGCTCGGTTTCAGCGCGCAGCGCGCGGATCATCTGGGTGTGGCAGAGGTAGCAGCCTTCGCTCACGTAGACATCCTTGCCGGCCAGACGCAGGGCGTCGTAGGGGAGGATGTTTTCCGGCGGCGCCACCTGCTGCGCGCGGACGAACAGCGGCGTGATTTCCGCCAGGCCGCCCAGCGATACCATAAGCGCGATGCCGATGCCCAATAATCCAGCGTGTTTTTCTATGGTTTCGAAATAGTGATAACCGTTCGCCATGACAGATTTCTCCTCAAGTCGCCGCCGACAGCGGGGGCGGCATTTGTTGCGGGGGTTCGGGGATCGGCACGGGGATCGGCGTAATCAGGCGCTTGCGCGCGTCCGCCGCCGTGTACCAGAGGTTCCAGGCCATCACCACCATGCCGAGCACGATCAGCACGCCGCCGATGAAGCGGACCACGTACAGCGGCTTGATCGCCAGCAGGCTGTCGATGAAGGGGTAGATCAGCGCGCCGTTGGCGTCGGTGGCGCGCCACATCAAGCCTTCGGTGACGCCCGCCGCCCACATCGCGATCGCGTACAGCAATAGCCCTATCAGGTGCAGCCAGAAATGCAGATCCATGGCTTTGTGCGAATACATTTGCGGCTGTCCCAGCGCGCGCGGCGCCATGGCGTACAGGGAGCCGATGGTAATCATCGCCACCCAGCCGATGGAGCCCGAATGCACATGCGCCACGGTCCAGTCGGTATAGTGCGACAGCGCGTTGACGTTTTTGATCGCCATCATCGAGCCTTCAAACGTAGAGGCGGCGTAGAACACCAGCGACACCACCATGAACTTGGCGGCGGGGTCAGTGCGCAGCTTGTGCCAGGAACCGTTGAAGGTGAGCAGGCCGTTGGCCGCCGAGCCCCAGCTTGGCATCAGCAATACCAGCGAGAACACCATGCCCACCGACTGCGCCCAGTCCGGCAGCGCGGTATAAACGAGGTGATGCGGGCCGGCCCACATATAGACGGAGATCAGCGCCCAGAAATTGACGATGGAGAAGCGGTAGCTCCACAAAGGCTGCTGCGCCTGACGCGGCACGAAGTAGTACATCATGCCGAGGAACCCAGCGGTCAAAAAGAAGGCGACGGCATTGTGGCCGTACCACCACTGCACCATGGCATCGACCATGCCGGAATAAATGGGATAAGACTTGGTCAGCGACACCGGCACCACGATGTTGTTGACGATGTGCAATAGCGCCACCGCGATGATGAAGGCGCCGTAATACCAGTTGGCGACGTAGATGTGCTGAATGCGCCGCCGCGCCAAAGTGGCGAAGAACACGATGGCGAAGCTCACCCACACCACCGCGATCAAGAGATCAATGATCCACTCCGGCTCGGCGTATTCCTTGCTTTGGGTGATGCCGAAGGGCATCGTCGCCATCGCCAGAAAACAGGCCAGTTGCCAGCCCCAGAACGTGAAATTGGCCAGCCGCGGCAGCGCCAGCCGCGTGTGCCCGGTGCGCTGCGCCACGTAATAACAGGTGCCCATCAGCGCGCTGCCGCCGAAGGCGAAGATCACGCCGAAGGTATGGTTGGGGCGCAGGCGGCTGAAGCTCAGCCAGGAGATGTCGAAATTCAGCGCGGGCCAGGCCATTTGCGCCGCCACCAGCACGCCGATCGACATGCCGACGATGCCCCATACAGCCGCCGCCAAAAGGAACAGGCGCACGACATGGTCGTTATAGGTTTCCGTTGTTTGCATAGCTCCTCTCAAGGCAGGCGCGTTGGCCCTTGCCGAAACGGATGACTGACGAAGTGTGAATGGTGCGCTTGCATCCCTTCAAGCCAGGTGAACAAAGGTTGCGGCGTGCTTGAA
>JAITMI010000312.1 GCA_031277435.1 Pseudomonadales bacterium | reverse complement strand
GGGCTTCGCTGCGCTCAGCGCCAACCTACCGATTTGGCGTAGTCCGTTGGAAATAGATCACTCATCCCGCGTGATCAGCGAGATTGAGGGCAGTGGACCCCAGGAATCTACGGCGCCGGTTTTTGTCGCACGATATTGCCGGCTTGATCTGTTCCGACGCCAAGCCCGCGCTGGCGGCGATTTTGCCAGAACAGGGCGTCGTCTTTTCCTGATTCGTTCCACAGGTCAGCGCTCAACTCATCAAAATAGACTTCCTGTTCGCTGAGGCTGAGGGCATCAGGCGAGGTTTGCGCCATGAGGGCTTGGGTAACTCGCGCGTAGTTAAATTCAGGAGAGCGTTCAATGGCGTGGCTAATTCTGACCCAATGTTCAATTTGCCCAGCAATGGAGCGGGAATTTAGCACGCTGGCCGCTCGCGCGTCCTCTAGCAAAGCCTTGTCTGACAGCTTGAAAACCTGGCTCATGATCTACCCTCCAAGGTCTGGTGGCAAAACATTACTGGTTGATTTTAGGCTCACTGGCAGGGGCGTCAACTCGTATTATCAAGTTACTACGTTGGGTTGAGCTTGCGAAGCCCGACACCATGCACGTTATCAAGCCACGACGTTGGGCTTCGCTGCGCTCAGCGCCAAGCTGCCGCGGCCAACCTATCACGCAACCACAGCCATCTTTTCAGCACGGCAGGATCGAGTATTATTACCGCTCATTTCGCTTAGGAAGATCGCCATGTCCCCATTGCGCCGTTTGCTTTACTGCTTCGTTTGCTGTGTCCTGGTGGCCCGTGCTGGCGCCGCTGAGCTGGCGCCGGTGGACGGTATCGCCAAGAGTCCGCGCGACACGCGCGAGTACCGGGAGATCACGCTCGACAACGACTTGCGCGTGCTGCTCATTTCCGATCCCGCCACCGAGAAAGCCGCCGCGTCGGTGGACGTGCAGGCGGGTTCCAACGCCGATCCCGCGGCCTTCCCCGGCTTGGCGCACTTTTTGGAACACATGTTGTTTCTGGGCACCGATCAATATCCCAATTCCGGGGAATATCAGGAATTCATCAGCAGCAACGGCGGCTCGCACAACGCCTATACCGCTTACGAAAACACCAATTATTATTTCGACATCGACAAGGACGAACTGGAACCGGCGCTGGCGCGTTTCTCGCGCTTTTTCGTGGCGCCACTGTTCACGCCCGATTACGTGGACCGCGAGCGCAACGCGGTCAATTCCGAATATCAAAGCGGCTTGCAGGACGACGGACGCCGCGCTTATTCCGCGCTCAAGGAAGTGCTCAACCCCGCGCATCCCTTGGCGCGCTTTTCGGTGGGTAGCCTCGATACTTTGAGCGATCACGATGGCGTAACCTTGCGTCAGGCGCTGCTTGATCACTATGACCGTTACTATTCCGCCAATTTGATGAGCGCGGCGATACTGGGCGGTGAAACGCTGGATGAACTCGAAGCTCTGGCGCGGCGTTATTTTTCCGCCGTGCCGAATCACGAGCGCGCCGCGCCTGTGTCGCGTGAACCTTTGTTCAACCCTGGCAGCCTGCCAGCGCAGCTCAGCATTGAGCCGGTGCGCGACAGCCGCTCGCTCAGCTTCACTTTCGTGATTCCCGACATGCGCCCCTATTATCGCGGCAAGCCGCTCGATTACCTCAGCAATCTCTTGGGACATGAAGGGGAGGGCAGTCTCTTGTCCTTGCTGCGCGAGCGCGGCTGGGCCAATGGCCTGAGCGCCGGCGGCGGTTTTGGTTATCACGACGCCAGCACCTTCGGCGTCAACGTGGCGCTGACGGCGGAAGGTTTGCAGCATGTCGACGATATTTCCGCTTTATTGTTCCAATACATCGACCTGGTGCGCGAGCAAGGCATTCATGAATGGATGTATGACGAACTGAGCGTCATGGCGAATCTCTCTTTCGAATATCAAGACCCGGCGAGCCCGATCAATTACGTAAGCAGCCTGTCGAGCCGCCTGCGCGAATATCCGGCGAATGAACTCTTGAGTGCGCCTTACGTTTACGCCGATTTCGACACGGCGCGCATCAACGAGGTGCTGGCGGCGCTCAGGCCAGACAATCTGTTGATCACGCTCAGCGCGCGCGGCGTTGATGCCGATCAGGTCGATCCTTGGTATGGCGAGCGCTATGCCTTCAAACCGCTCGATACACAGCGCCTGGCGAGCTGGACGGAGGCGCCGCGCGCGGAAGAATTGACGCTGCCGGTTCCCAACCCGTTCATTCCACAAAATCTGGCGATCAAGCCGATGCTGGGCGAGCCGCAAGCGGCGGGCGTGCCGAGCGCGGCGGCGAAACCGCAACTCTTGGTAGACGAGGGCGGGGCGCGGCTGTGGTTCAAGCAGGATCAGGAATTTCTGGTGCCGCGCGCTACGTTCAATGTGTATGCCTTGACGCCGCTGTTCAATCAGGATTTGCGCAATTCGCTGCTGGCGAGTTTCGTGGTGAGTCTGGTGAACGATCAGCTCAATGAATATTCCTATCCGGCCAATCTGGCGGGCGTGTATTTTGGACTATCCGGTCGCGCACGCGGTTTCACCTTGACCACGGGCGGCTATGACGACAAACAGCCAGAATTGCTTGAAGCGTTGCTCAGCACCCTGACGCGCGCCGAATTCGAGCGCGAGCGTTTCGACATCATCAAGGCCGAGATGATTCGCGGCTGGCGCAACGCCGAATTGCAAACGCCTTATGTGCGTTTGTTCCAGCAAACGCAGGCGCTCTTGACGCAACCTTATTGGTCGGAAGAGGAACGCATCGCGGCGGCGCAAGATATCAGCTTCGAGGACGTAAGCGCCTTCGTGCCGCGCATGTTGAGCGGCCTGCGGCTGGAAGCGATGTACCACGGCAACGTGCAGCCAGACGACGCGCGCGCCATGCTTGAGATTGTGCAGCGCTATCTCAAACCCGACCCCGCCGCGCCGCTGCCGGATTTCGGCACCGTGGTGAAACTGGAGCCCATGCAGCGCGTGGTTCTGGAACTGGAACTTCCGCACGACGACAGCGCCATCGTCATCTACCAGCAAGCGCCCGACGACAGCCTGCAAAGCCGCGCCACGCTGAACCTGCTCGCCACGCTGATCAGCACGCCCTTCTTCGACACGCTGCGCACCGAACAGCAACTGGGCTACATCGTCAACGCCAGCACGCTGCCGATTCTCGATGTGAGCGGCTTGGTGTATTACATCGAATCGCCGGTGGCCGATCCGCTCTTGCTGGAGGAGCGCATCGACGCCTTCCTCAATGATTACACCGCGACGCTCGATGCCTTGCCGCAAGCGACGTTCGACAGCACCAAGGCTGGCCTGCTCACCAGCCTGCGGCAACCGCCACGGCGTCTGGAAGCGCTCAGCAGCCGTTATTGGAGCGACATTCTAATAGAAGAATACGAGCAGGATTCCACGCTGGCGATGGCCAACGCAGTCGAAGCCCTGACGCTGGATGACCTGCGCGCCTACTACCACGAGCACATCGTGGCGCCCAACGCCGGGCGGCTGGTGGCCCGCTCCGCCGGCCGCGGCGCCCTGGAAGCCTACCGCGCCGAACTGAACGAAGCGCCCGGTACCGTGGTGCTCGATGAAGGCCCGGCGGAATACGCGGCGTTCAAGGCCAGCGCGGAGCAATATGAGTTTGGAAAGTGAAGTGTTCATGCAACTACCCAGAGACATATAATGACAGCCGCCGCCATTCCCGAGGGTTACCACAGTGTCATGCCTTATCTCTTGGTCAATGACGCGGCACGGGCGCTGGATTATTACACGCGCGTTTTCGGCGCCACGGAGCGGCTGCGTTTTGATGCGCCCGGCGGCAAGATCGGCCATGCCGAATTTGAGATTGGCGATTCGCTGCTGATGCTCGCCGACGTGGAGCCCGCCGTGGAGGCGCGGGACGGATCAAATGCCGGCATCCATCCCATCCATCTGATGTGTTACGTCGCTGATGTGGACCAAGTGTTCCAACAGGCCCTCGCCAGCGGGGCCAAGGTGATACGCCCGGTTCAGGATCAGTTTTATGGCGATCGTTCAGGTACCTTGGTCGATCCCTTCGGCCATATG
>JAITMI010000296.1 GCA_031277435.1 Pseudomonadales bacterium | reverse complement strand
GTAAAGTTCCGGCTTCCGCCGCATGTAGTCAATACCCGGCGCCGTAATTTCAGTCCAGCGCGGCACGCAAACGCGGCCAGTCAAAAGCCGGGCCGGGGTCGGTCTTGCGGCCGGGCGCTATGTCGCAGTGGCCCGCGATACGCGCGGGCGTGATGGCTGGATACGCCCGCAGCAAGGCCCGCGTCACCGCGCTCAGCTGGGTGTATTGCGCATCGGTATAGGGCAGCTCATCCGTGCCTTCAAGCTCAATGCCAATCGAATAATCGTTGCAATTCGCCCGCCCCATGAACGAGGACGCCCCAGCGTGCCAGGCGCGGCAATCGAAGGGCACGTACTGCGTCAAAGCGCCATCTCGACCGATCACCAGATGCGCCGACACGCGCAAATGCGCAATCCCCGCGAAATAGGGATGCGCCGCCGCATCAAGCTGATTACAAAATAACGCATCGATATAAGGCCCGCCGAACTCACCCGGCGGCAGACTGATGCCGTGAATCACCAAAAGACTGATGTCCGCCGGATCAGGCCGCGCGTCGCAATTAGGAGAAGGCAGCCAGCGGGCTTGTGGCAGGCGGTGGTGGTGGATTTGCAGGTGAGTTGGCATGTGAATTTGCATGGAAGGTTGCGCGAAAGTTGCACGAAAGCGGATGCAGTTGGCGATAATACCGCACCAATCCACCACTCTGACGCATTCACCATGACGGACTATTTCCAAGGATTACCAGACACCGTAGCCGCCGCGCTGCGCGAAGACATCGGCAGCGGCGACATCAGCGCGCAACTGGTGCCCCACGAGCAGCAAGCGACGGCCCGCGTGATCTGCCGCGAGGACGCCGTGATCTGCGGCCGGCCCTGGGTGGACGAGGTGTTCCGGCAGATCGATCCAAAACTCGTCATCACCTGGCAAGTAAACGAAGGCCAGCGCGTAGCGCCCAACACGGAAATTTTCCGCGTACACGGCCAGGCCCGCGCCCTGCTCAGCGCCGAGCGCAGCGCGCTGAATTTTTTGCAAACCTTATCCGGCGTCGCCACCACCGCGCGCGGCTACGCCGAACTCGTCGCGCATACTCAATGCCGCATCCTCGACACCCGCAAAACCCTGCCCGGCCTGCGCCTGGCGCAAAAATACGCGGTGGTCACCGGCGGCTGCCACAACCACCGCATCGGTCTTTACGATGCTTTTCTGATTAAGGAAAACCACATCAACGCCGCCGGCGGCATCAGCGCCGCCATCACCGCCGCGCGCGCGCTGCATCCGGAACGTCCGGTAGAAATAGAAGTGGAAAACCTGAATGAACTGGAACAAGCGTTACAAGCACGCGCCGACATCGTGCTGATCGACAATTTCACTCTGGAAGAAACCAGAAGCGCGGTACAGCACACCAAAGGCCGCGCCAAACTGGAAGCCTCCGGCGGCTACACCCAGCAAGGCTTGATCGCCACCGCCGAAACCGGCGTGGACTACATTTCCGTAGGCGCGCTAACCAAGCATGTGCGGGCGGTGGATTTTAGTATGAGGTTTGGTGAGGCGGGGGAGAGGGTGGAACTAGGGACTTACTTCAAAGCCGCTCAATATTTACATTACGAAACCGCACTTCGCCCGCGCCGCCGTATTGCAGCGCGATCGGGCCGTCGGCGTAGGTGGTGTCGTGGATGTCCACGGTGGTGACGCCGTTGAGCACGATCACGAGATGGTCGCCTTGCACGGTGATGTCGTAGGTGTTCCACTGGCCTGCGGCGTCGATTTTTTCGCTTGGCGGGGCGATGTTGACGATGCCGCCGGTGCGGCCTTCTTGGCCGGGGCGTTCGTCGTAGATATTGACTTCGTAAGCGGTGGTGTCGGAGATGCGATCCGGGTTGGCGCAGCGCACGAAGATGCCGCTGTTGGTGGTGCCGGCATCAACGAAAAATTCCGCGGTAATGTGCACGTCAGCGTAATTGTCTTGCGTCACCAGCGTGCCATTGCCGCCGTCGGTGGCGACGAATTCGCCATTCTCCACGCGCCAATTGGAACTGCCCATCTGCCGCCAGCCGTCGAAGCTGGTGGAATTGGGTTCAGCGGCCAAGACGCCTTGCGTCAGCACGGCGCTCAATAGCGCGGCCAGGGGCAGCATTTTTTTCATCACATTTTGTTTCATTATGGCGTCCTCTATGGAACTCATTTGTAGTTGCGGGTTGTGGTTGCGGGCGGGTTTCACTACAGCCGCGCCTTGACGTACAAAGCCAAGGGCACGGTAAAAAAGAAATGCGACATGAAGCCGCCGATGACAACGGCGGGATCGAGATAATCCGGGTGATTGTCCGACACGATGGCGATGGCCGCGTGCATCACGATCCAGGCGATGACGGCATAAAACAGCGCCACCAAGGTGGCCTCATAACCCCGCTGGCGGAACCAGGGCCAAAGGCGCGCGAACAGCAGGCCCCAGGCCAGCGAAAAGAAAAAATGAATGGCCGTTCCTATAACATAAGCCGACCAGCCGAGCGAGGCTTGCGCTTCGGCGCCAAACACCAGGCCGGTGGCATTGCGCGGAATGCCGGCCAGCGGCATCTGGTGCTGCACGCCAACCCATACCAGCGCTTCATAGATCCAGATTACAACGCCGCCCAAAAGGCCGGCGTAGAGGCCCACGCGCAGCCAGGGGGCATCGAGCAATGTTGTACGGGCGCTTGCGATGTTCATCGATTTTACACCTCTTGGTTATCATTCCAGAGCACTTGCCGGGGTTTGCGCTGGCGGTGGCCCTGGCGAGACCCTTGGAGGCCAGGGATGGCCGGAAGGAGCCTACAGGGATGT
>JAITMI010000293.1 GCA_031277435.1 Pseudomonadales bacterium | reverse complement strand
GAGACTTTCATAGCCGAAGGCAATAGAGTGCCGCTGTATACTGATCCCTGCGGCAACTATATGGCGATCGACATGCCCAGCGATCCCTATGATGATAACTATTGATGATAGCTATTATTGAAGCCTCTACCCCAAGGAGCGCCCGCGGCATGTCGTGATGGCGCTATTGGAGTTGCCGCGGGTTTTAATGTGCCCGTCATGGATTGGCAGGCGAGCGGCGTCTGGGTATTCTACCGGGCCTCAATAATAATTATTCATGGCGCGCATCATGAGCCTCTCTCACCTGCCTTGCCGTCTTGTTCTCGTGTTGGGGTTGGGCCTGGCGCTGCCGCTAGTTGCCAGCGCGGCGGATAACGTCAATGGCGTCACCGGCGGCAAAGAGTTGCGTTTGCCGCGTCTTGATGCCGAGCCGCTCATTGATGGCCGACTTGATGAAGCCGTGTGGCAGCAGGCGGCCGTGACCGATGATTTTCATCAGATGGTCCCCCAACAATACGCCGCGCCCAGCCAGCGCACCGAAGTGCGGGTGTTTTATACCGCGACCGCGCTTTACGTCGGCGCGCGCCTGTACGACAGCGACCCCAGCCTGATCCGCGCCAACGCCATGCGCCAGGGGCAGGCGCTGGCGAACGACGACGTATTCAACCTGATACTGGACCCGAATTTTGACCGCCGCAGCGGCTACCTGTTCGAGATCAACGCCAACGGCGTGCGCGGCGATGGCATTTATCAGGACGTGTCGCAGCTAGACCGCAACTGGAGCAGCATCTGGCAGGGCACGGCCAGCATCGACGAATTGGGCTGGAGCGTCGAGCTGCGCATTCCCTATCAAAGCCTCAGCTTCAATCCCCAGAGCGGCGCATGGGGCATCAACTTCCGCCGCGCCATCCGCCGCAACAACGAGGAAATCGGCTGGATCAGCCGTAACCGCTTGATGAATCCCAGCATCGCCGGTACCGCCAGTGGCCTCAGCGGTTTGCAACAGGGGCTGGGCCTGGATGTGGTGCCTTATTTCATCGCGCGGCGAGAAAAGATTTTCGGCAACCCAGGGCAAGTGGAAAACGCCATCGAGCCGCAGTTGGATTTGTTCTACAAACTCACGCCGCGGCTCAACGCCGCGCTCACGCTCAACACCGATTTTTCCGCCACTGAAGTGGATGACCGCGTGGTGAACCTGACTCGTTTTAGTCTGTTCTTTCCGGAACGCCGTGATTTCTTCACCCGCGATTCCGACATCTTCCAATTTGGCCGCATCGGCAACGGCGCGCTGTTCGGCCAGGAAGGCAACGACGCCATCCCCAGCGCCGCGCTGCAAAATGGCCGGCCGTTTTTTTCCCGCAACATCGGGCTGAGCAGCCGCGGCACGCCGGTGGACCTCAACGTAGGCGCCAAGCTCAGTGGCCGCGCCGGCGGCTGGGACGTGGGCGCGCTAGTGGTGAATCAGGCCGGGGACGAACTGGCCAATCTCGATCAGCAAACCGTATTCGTGGGCCGCGCCGCGCTCAACGTGCTGCAAGAATCGCAGGTGGGCGTCATCGCCACCGGGGGCGATCCGCGCCAGGGCGGCGACAACAGCCTCCTGGGCGCCGACTTCCGCTACCGCAATTCACGGCTGCCCGGCGGCAAGGTAGTGGAAGGCGAACTCTGGTATCAACAAAGCAATAGCGACTTCGCTAATGGCGACCCTGAAGCCGATGCCGCCTGGGGCTTCGGCCTCAGCGCGCCCAACACCAGCGGCTGGCGCGGCGGCTACAGTTACAAGCGCATCGAGGACAGCTTCAATCCCGCGCTCGGCTTCGTCAATCAACGTGGCATCAAGGACCATGCGCTCGATGGCGGCTATCGCTACTTCCTGCCGCCGGGCGGCGCCGTGCGTTCGTTCTATGTGGGGGTCGATGGCTACCGCAACAGCAGCCTCAACCCGAAAGCCCCGCCCGGCCCCGCCGCCATTGATGAGCCCTTGAATTCACAAATCATCGACCTGCGCGCCAACGCCAACAACAATACCAACGACGTGCTCTCCGTGGCGGTGATACGGCAGCGCGAAGTGCTGGTGGAAGATTTCGGCATCTACCGCTCCTCCGCCGGTGATCGTGTGGTGATAATCCCGCCCGGCGATTACTCCTTCACCCACGCCAGCGCCAGCCTGTCGTTCGGCGGCCAGCGCCCCTTGTCGGGCAGTCTCAGCATCGACAAGGGCGACTATTACGACGGCGAGAATTTTCAGCGCCGCGTCAGCGGCACCTGGCAACCTAGGCCCGGTTACAGTTTTACCCTGAGTTACAGCGAGAACGTGATCGAATTGCCCGGCGGCAATTTCACGGTGCGCCAGCCGTCGTTTAGCTCCTTGATCAGCTTCACCCCGGATTTGTCCTGGTCCAACCGCGTGCAATACGACAACGTCTCCGAAACGGTGGGCATCAACAGCCGCCTGTACTGGATCGCCGAACCCGGACGCGAAGCCTATCTGGTGCTCAACTGGGGCCTCGCCGACACCGACAAGGACAATAACTTCCGTTCCACCAACAATGATCTGACACTGAAGTACAATTATACTTTCCGCTTTTGATACCTTCCGTTTTTAATACCTCCCGTTCCTGAATTTAGTTGAGAGAATTTCGTGGCGCTCGGTTCCACCATCTACGTCTTCACCGTCGAACTCGCCGACACCGATCGCGGCGTATTCGAAACCCTGGAAATCCGCGCCGCGCAGCATCCCTCCGAGGCACCCGATTATCTCCTCACCCGCGTCCTCGCCTATTGCCTGGAATACCGCGAAGGCATCGCCTTTTCCAAGGGCGGCGTATCCGACCGCGACGAGCCGACGCTGTTCGCGCGCGATCTCACCGGCGCTTTGCAACTGTGGGTAGAAATCGGCGTACCAGCGCCGGAGCGTTTGCATCTGGCCGCCAAATCCGCGCCTGAGGTGGCGCTTTACTGCCACAAGGACGAACGCCAACTGCGCACGCGCCTGAAGGACGCCAACATCCACCGCGCCAATGCGTTACGGCTGTATCTGTTGCCGCGCGAGCTGATCGAGATGCTGCTGCGCCATCTTGACCGCCGCATGAGCTTCACGCTCACGGTAAGCGAAGGGCATCTGTACTGTAGCGCCAGCGGCGATGACGTCGATTGCGCCCTGCAAACGCTCTCGCTCAGCGAGTGAATCAGGGTGGGCTCCCTCGGCATGTTTTGCTAGACTTGCCCGTCCGTTATTAAACCGCCGCCGATCTTGACGGCCTGAGAGCTGGATTTTGCCCACCCTGTTTTATGTGGTGCTGGCCGTCCCGTTATTTTTTTCCTACGCATTCAGCTATGAAAAAAATAACGTCTGGATAGCCAGCAGCCTTGCTAGTCTATTGCTGTGTGCCTGGTTGTTGCGTTGTCTTGCCGCGACTGGCCCGGCTGTTGCCGCCACGCGCGGCCCTTGCCTGTGCGCGCGCGGCGGTCTGATTCTGTTAGCCTTGTTCCAGATCCTGCGGCTGCTCTCGTTCTATTTTCAGGGCAGCGGCTTCAATAACAGCTTCTTTTACCATTTTGAATTCACCACCGCGCTTGCCGCCTGGCGCGCCTATGTGCCGCTCGTGCTCGGCTGCGCCTTGTACCTGGGGGCGAGTCTGGCGCTGACCTGGCGCGTTACCGCCAGCGCCACCGCCGCGCGGCCTTGGTTCAGGTCGCGCCTGGTATTGCTCGCGGCGCTGACGGCGGCGCTGTGCCTCGACCCCGACTTGCGCGGCTTCGCCAGCTACGAGGCGCAGCTAGGCCAAGCCGCGTTACGCGAGCCGGACCTCAGCCTGCCGGCTGCGCAAGAACTATTGGCACAGCGCCTTGACCCCGCCGCGCTGAGCCCGCCGCCCTTGGCGGCAAGCCCCGGCAAAAACCTGGTGCTGATTTACCTGGAAAGTCTCGAAGCCACGTATTTCGACCAGGATCGCTTCGGCGGCGACCTGCTGCCGCACCTGCGGCAATGGCAGAGCGAGGCGCTGCGCTTCACCGATCTACTGCAAGCGGACGGTACCGGCTTCACCATGGGCGGCATCGTCGCCAGCCAGTGCGGCACGCCGCTGTTGTTCGAGGTGATGCCCAATGGCAACGACCTGCTCAACAACGGCATGCTCAACCGCGTGGCCTGCTTGGGCGACATTCTCGCCGCCGCCGGTTATCAGCAAACCTTTCTCGGCGGCGCTTCGCTCGATTTCGCCGGCAAGGGCCGTTTCCTCGAACAGCATCATTATGATGCCGTGCTGGGCCGCGAAGCCTTACAGGAACGCTTGGTTGACACCGATTATCAAACCGGCTGGGGGCTTTACGACGACTCCCTGTTCGGCTTCGCCTGGGACGAGTTCGAACAGCTCGCCGCCACTGGCGAGCCCTTCAATCTCACCCTCTTGACGCTCGACACGCATCACCCCGAAGGTCACCCTTCGCGCTCCTGCGCGCCGTTTCCCGCTACGGACAACAGCATTCTCAACGCGGTGTATTGCAGCGATCAATTATTGAATGATTTTCTGGAACGATTGCGCGCGCATCCGGCGTGGAACAACACGGTGGTGGCGCTGGTGAGCGATCATTACGCCATGCGCAACGATGCGCAGTTCTACTACCCGCCCTTTGAAGAGCGGCGTTTGCTGTTCATGCTGCTCAATGCTGGTATCAGCGGTGAGAACGCGCGCACGGGCACCTTGATGGATCTTGCGCCCACGCTGCTCGACGTACTTGGCGTGCGGCATAACCAAGCCTTCCTGGCCGGCGGCGATCTGTTGCGCGACGGCGCGGCGCCAAGCTGGGAGGAATTGACGGCGCTGGCGCGCGCGCGGTCGATCCAGCAGGTCAATTCCCGCTTCTTCACCACGCACGAGCAAAGCCTATGCCAAAGCGGCGCGATGCTGCGGCTTGGGCCGCAAACCGCCCAAGTAGCGGGGCAAACACTGTATCTGAGCGAAGAAGGGCAGCCCTTGCCGAGCGCCGCGCTGGGCGATACGCACGCGCTCTTGGCACTGTGGGACGACGCGGGCTTCCCGCAAAACTCATTGGTAGTACCGGCGGCGGAGTTGCCCAATCTGCTGTACCGCTATCGCCAGCGCAATTTCCTCCTGCTGGCCAGCGCGGCGGCGCTGCCGGAATACATGCGCGAGCGTTTGGATTTATCCAGTGAGGCTGGGCCGCAAGTGGTGCTGGGCGTCTTGCAAGGTGATTTTGTCACGCTGCCGCTGTATCAGGACGGCGAGGATGAGCTTGCCACGAGCCCGGTTTGCGACCGGCTGGTCAACACTATTGTCAATTCAGTGGACGAGCGCGAAGAACCGCGTTTCTTTGAGCAATATTGCCAACTCGCGGCAGCGCCGCGCGATCGCCTTGATACCAGCACAAACCGTTTGTACCTGAGCGCGGTGTTATATCAAGGGAGCTGGTTCGAAGCGGAACTTGGCAGCGACGCCGCGGGCATCTACCGGCCGGTACAGTATGCGCCGCTCGCCGCTGAGCCGCCGTCACAGTGCTACGCTCACGTCGACGATGAAACCGGCGCCCTGATAATCCCCGATCTGCAAGTAGACGAACAGCGGAAAAGCCTGCGCCTGATGAGCGTGCCGGGCGAGGAACTGAGCTTCACGCTGGAAGCCGGGCAGGGAGGTTTGTAGGAGATTTGTGGAAGAGTAGGAGAGAAAGTGGCTGGGGTGGCTGGATTTGAACCAACGCATGACGGAATCAGAATCCGTTGCCTTACCGCTTGGCGACACCCCAGCAGAGGTTGCGCATTATAACGATCTCGGCGGATTTTGCAGCCAAAAATTTGTGGGCGAGGGCTTGGCCGCCGGGCGCAATTCAAAACACTTGCGTTGTTGCTTGCCCTCGAAATCAAAGCCGGTGGTTTGCCGCGTCAGGTCCACGATCCGCGCTGTGCCGATGTGTTCGTCATAGAGCTTGAACTTGCGGTTGTTGGTGCTGAATAGCAATAGACCCTCGCTCCGCAAGAGGCGCAGGCACTGGTTGATCAGCGCTGGGTGATCGCGCTGCACGTCGAACACGCCGCGCATTTTTTTGCTGTTGCTGAAGGTGGGCGGGTCGCACACGATCAGGTCGTATTGCGCGCCGTTCTGCTCTGG
>JAITMI010000291.1 GCA_031277435.1 Pseudomonadales bacterium | reverse complement strand
TACGACGTCCTGGGCCGCCGCTACTACGTCAATTTGAATCTTCGTTTCTAGGGCAGCCAGGCGCCTCTCCCCTCCTGACTCCCCGCGTTTGCCGTCCGCCAGCCAGGGCTTGCGGACGGTTTTTTTGTCATGGGCGATCCACCCGGCGGCAATGCAAGAGAACCGCCAAAGCAGCCTATGATCTAAAAAAAATTGTTCAGCACCCGCTTGACAACTCTCCATGACTAGCCGCCAAATATCCCCGCCTTGTGGGAGGGCACACTCATGTTGAAGTCGGCGCATAGATCGATAAGTTTTTCCAGCAGTCTTTTTATCCTGATTTTGTCGTCATTTGGCGCGCTGGCGCAAACGGCGGGCATCTTCTCCAATTTGCCGTATGACGCGGTATTTCTACAGCAAAAACTTGCGGAGTATTCGCGTAACTACGCCGCCGATACCGATCCTGGCGCCATCCCGGATAACCTGTTCACGCTTCTGGCCTTGCGCGCCATTGTGGCCGATCCAGGTTTGCAAGACGGACTCGACGCCGATGATGTGGCCGCAATCGCGGCCTTGCCGGCGCCTCTCGATCAAGGCTTCATCACGGTGGATCACGAGGCGCTCAGCGGCATTTGTGATGATCTTGCTTTTGCTGACAATACCCTGGCTATTCAAGAACTTGCGCAACGCTTCGATGCCGCAAAAGTGGCCAGGGAAGATGCCTTGGACGCACATTACAAGGCGGCGCTCAATGCGCTTTCGCCCGCCACCCAGGAAGTCATCGCGCGTTTGCGCCAGGAGCTTGGCGCGGCGCGTCACCTGAGTTATTCCAGCTTCGATTTGACCGGCTTCGCGCACGAACTGCCGGATGCCGCGCAAGCGATTCTTTCTCACGGCTGCGCCAGTTTCACTCAGCGCCTTGCCGCCTATACGCCGGAAACGGTGACTTTGCGGGATCAAATACCTGATTCCTGAAGCATTCAACGCTGTTTGATTCAAGGCGGAAACATCCGCCGTTCGCTACCTTTTTCGATTGAATTTTTGCCTGGGATATTGGCTCATGCTCCAGCGTTTGACTCGTGCATTGTGTGGCGTTTTTCTGCTCGTGTTGACCTCGCCGTCGTTCGCCATCGTGTCGATGTGCAGCGGTGAAGCCTTGCCGCAAAGCGGCGTGGACGCGGTGCGGCATGAAGTGTTCTGGGATGATTTCGATGTCTGGTTCGCCGACACGAACTTGGAAATGTATACCCTGGTGGAAGGCGCGGCCACTTTTGACAAGGAAGCAAGCTATCCGCTCGGACAAGGCGGTAGCGCCTTGCATGTTGCGCCCATACCCGCCGCTGGACAATACACGGTCAGCGGTTACGCCAGTATCGCTTACCCGGAAGCCTGGGGGCTTGATGGCGGTTTTGGCAGTGCTTGCAATCCATGGATTGGAACCTTGAATGAAGCGCTCGCGGATGAAGAACTCAGCGATGCCGGCGATGTGAAACAAGATGTGGAACAAGAGGATAACAACGCCGCTACCTTGGTATGCCTCAGCGCGGACGGCTCCTCCTGCGTGAACGAGGGTTCCACACCGCCAGTGATTGCCCCCGAACCGCCGGATGGGGTTTTGCCGCGGCCTCCCGCAAGGTCTAGCCAGGCATTGAGTGTAATGCGGGGGCTGGTCTATGCCTTTGATGACACCGGCCTGGTACTGCAAACCCCGAGCGGTCAGTACCTCACCTACTATTTCAGCGAGGATTACACGATTACCCGGCATACGGTGGTGCCCATGTCCGCATTGGAAGCGGGGGATGCAATCAGCGTGGCGACTCAACGCGATGCCGCGGGCGTACTGGAAGCGGTACGTGTATTCGCGTATCGCGATCCGCGACAAGACCAGCCACTTGCCGTTGCGCCCGGCACTGCCGCGCTTGATGCGGGCGTGCCCGTCTCCGGGTTGTTGCAAATGTTGAGCGCGCAGCCAGAGCGGGGCGGTGAATTGCGCATGAAACAGGGTGAGCGTGAACTGACGCTGAAGTTTTCACCCTTGCTGGATGCCACGGTGATCCGCCCCGCGAGCTTCGCTGACATCGGCGCCGTGCCGGGTTATGTCCAGGTGATAGGCGCGGCCTTGGACGACGGCACGCAAACGGTACGCGCGCTTGAGTTGCACTGGTAATGGCGATTCCGCGAACGTGAAGAAAAAATAATAACTGTGATGAAAACGGACAGGGTCGGCTTATGAACAAGACTTGGTATCCGAGTGCGGGGCGGCTATTCAGCAAAACCGTGCTGACAAGCGCCGCCTTGGTGGCGGGTTTACTGGCCGTGGGCCTTCGCGCCGAAGCGCCCTTGATGAACGTCCCAGGCGCTTTCGAGGTGAGTAATAGCGGCGCCGCAACCTATACGATTCCCATCAGCGTGCCGCCAGGCACGGCGGGCATGGTGCCAGAGCTGGCCTTGAGCTATTCGAGCGAGCAGGGTAATGGCCTGTTGGGTTTGGGCTGGCAATTAGCGGGCTTGCCGGTGATTCAGCGTTGCCCCAGGACCGTTGCGCAGGATGGCATCAAGGGCAGCGTTACCTTCACCGCGACCGATCGTTTTTGTCTCAATGGTGAACGTCTGGTCGCCATCACGGGCACTTATGGCGCCAACAACACGGAATACCGCACGGAGCTCGAATCATTCACCCGCGTCATCTCCTATGGCACGGCGGGGACCGGGCCGCAGTGGTTCAAGGTCTGGACCAAGTCGGGCGAAATACTGGAATTTGGCAATACCACCGATTCGCGGTTAATGCGCTATGCCGCCTCCACCACCACGGTACGCGCATGGTTCGCCAACAAGATCAGCGACGCGGCGGGCAACTACATGAGCGTCTCTTATCAAAACAGCGCGCTTGATGGCGAGGTGCGCCCCTTGCGAGTCGATTACACCGGCCATGAGGGTACGCCAACGCTGGCGCCGTATAACTCGGTACGCTTCGAATATATCGCGCGCAGCGATACTTTTTCGCATTATCAGGCAGCAGGTGAAGTGAGCAGAAGCACGCAGCTTTTGAGCAAGGTCAAGACTTTCGCCGGTAGTACGCAAATAAACGAATACCAGTTGACGTATCTGCCAGGCAGTAGCGTGCGGCCTTCACGTTTGCAGAGCGTCAAGCTATGCGCCGAAACCGCTACCAATTGCCTGCCAGCCGTCACCACCTTTGGCTGGCCCGCGGTCAACGATCCCATCACCTTCACAACCAATAGCAGCCGGCCAGCGACGCTGCACCCTTCCGGGCAGACCGTGGCGGACTTCAATGGCGACGGCCTGCCGGATTTTATGCCAACCGTTCTATGGGGCGGTTCCACGAACCCCGAATACAACCCTTACTGGTTGAGCACCAGCCCTGATAATTGGCAGTTGGTCACCAAGACGGTGGCGCATCAAGTACCGCCGTTGTTCATGCAACCGGATGTCATCTTGAGCGAGTATTGGATGGACCTGCATCCATTGGATTTCAACGCCGACGGTTACACCGACGTGTTGATCAACGACACTTCCACCTATACGGATATCTACACCTCGCAGACCTATACCAATGGACCTTACCGGGTTTCCAGCAGCGTCAACGACAAAAACGGCAATCTCAATATCGCCAAACCCGGTTTCGCTGGCGCGCACAACAATGCCTTGCCCTTTGGTGATCTGAATGGCGATGGCCGCGACGATCAAGTGGTGCTGCGTCCTTCGCCCAACGGCGCCACCGTCTATATCGGCAATGGCGATGGCAGCTTCATTGACGGCGGCACAATCCCTGATGTGTTCGCCAATACCTCCGTAATCATGCTGGGCGATTTTGATGGCAATGGCTGCATGGATGGCATGGCGCAGGGCGCCGTCAATCGCATTCAATATACCTGCAATCCCGCGCAAGCAACCGCCAATATCACCAACTGGGCGAGCCAGGGATACAAGCTGATTCTGGGTGATTACAACGGCGACGGCATGACGGATGCGTTGGCGGTACACAATACCAATAACACCCGGCTGCTGCTGGCTACTGGCAATGGTTTTCTCGATAGCGGCTACGCCGGCCCAACGGGCTGGGCGAAATACCAAGTAAACGCCGGAGATTTCAACGGCGATGGCCGCATGGACCTGGCCTTGATCGCGGCCAGTACCATTGGCGGCGGTTATGGCCCCACCACGCCGCATCAAATTTACCTGTCAACCGGCGCCGGCTTCCTCAGTTCAGCCAGCATTGCCAACCCAACGGGCAATAACGTCGCCACGGTCGATGACTTCAACGGCGATGGCGTGGCGGATTTGTGGATATACAAACCAACCGCCACCAGTAACAAGAACGTCGAGTACATTACTACTTATCAGCCCATGCTGATCACCTCGATCAGCGACGGCCTTGGCTCCCTTACCACGATCAGCTACAACCGCCTTAACGCCAACCCCACTTTCTACGTCAAAGGCACCACGGCGGCTTACCCGGAAATGGAGTTGACCGGGCCGCAGCGGCTGGTGGCGCAGGTGCAGTTCCCCAACGGCATCGGCGGCACGCGCATTTATGACTACAGCTATGCCGGCGCGCGTTTGCATCAGCAAGGCCGCGGGGCTTCCTCGGCTTTGCCAAGGTAACCGTCAAGGATCAGGCCACGGGTATTTCCACCGTCACCAACTACCGGCAGGATTATCCCTATATCGGTCAAATTGCCACGCAAACACAAACCAGCGGCAGCGTGGTGTTGAATTCCAGCACCTACACCTATGCCGCCGATAGTTTGACGAGCGGCGACGGACAGCGCCGTTTCGTGAAACTGACGCAAAAAGCCGTGGCCTTGAAGGATTTGAACGGCGCCGCGCTGCCTACCACCACGACATCCTATACTTACGACGCCTATGGCAATCCACTCACCATTACCGTCAACGGCTCGGGCGGGGATACGCAAACCACCACCAATGTCTACACCAATACCGTTTCTTCCACCAGTTGGCTGCTGGGGCGCTTGACCTCCGCCACCACGGTCCATGCGTTATCGGGCGCCACCAGCGTCACACGCAAATCCGCGTTCCAATATAACGCCACCACGGGGCTTTTGACTCGCGAGCAGATCGAACCCGGCAACACGGCGCTGCAATTGACTACCGATTATGTACGGGACGGTTTTGGCAATATCACCAGCACCACGATCTCGGGCGCCGATATCGTGACACGCAGCATGACCAACACCTACGACGCGCAAGGCCGCTTCCTCATCAGCAGCACCAACGCACAAGGGCATCTGGAAAAATTTACCTACAACGCCGGCTTGGGAACGCTGACGCAGTACACCAACGCCAACAACCTGGTGACCAATTATCAATACGACGCCTTCGGCCACCAAACCAAAGCCACCGATCCCGATGGCCGCCTGCGTGATCTTACCTATACCTATTGTTCCGGCGTGGCCGGTGGCACGGCGGCTTGCCCCGCCAATGGCGCGGGAGAAGTCACCAGTACACCAAAACGCGCGGGCGGCAGCGTGCAAAGCGGCCCGGCGACGCGCGCGTATTACGACAAATTGGGCCGCATCCTCGCCGAGGACGTGCAAGGCGTGGGCGGCGCCTGGATACGCACGGCGTATGAATATGAAGTGCGCGGCAACCTGCGCCGCGTCAGCCGCCCCTATTTCCTCAGTGGTGGCACGCCGCAATGGGTCACGTATACCACTGATAATCTGGGGCGGGTGATCGATGAACAACTCCCCGACGGCAGCCATACCACTTATGCCTACAACGGCCTGACCACCTCCACCACCAACGCCAAAAGCCAAACCACCACCACGCTGCGCAACGCGCAGATGCAAATCTACCGCGTTACCGATGCGCTGGCCGGCGTTACCGAATACCTCTACACCGCCGCCGGTGATCTACGGCAGACCAAAGACCCGGCGGGTAACCTTAGCACCTACGTGCTGGATGTGCGTGGCCGCGTCACGCAAAGCCAAGACCCCAGCCTCGGTACCTGGAACTATCAATACACAGTGCTGGATCAACTCAAACAACAAACCGACGCCAAGGGCCAGATCACCACGCTCACCTACGACAAACTGGGCCGCATGACGCAGCGAGTGGAACCGGGCCTCACCAGCACCTTCACCTACGACAGCGCCGCCAAAGGCATCGGCCAACTGGCGCAAATGGAAACCAACGCCGGCAACCGCCGCAGCCATACTTACGATACCTATGGCCGCCCGCTGAGCACCACGATCCGCATGGACAGCGTCGATGCCACCTTCACCAACAGCTACGACGCCGACGGCAGACTCTACACCGTACAATATCCCTCGGGCTTCGTAGCGCGTTACGAATACAGCGCCAACCAGCGTTATCCCCAGTATTTGAAGGACCACGCGAGCGGCACGGCATTATGGACCGCCAATACCCGTAACGCCGAAGGCCAGTACACCCAAGCCGCATTGGTGGGCGGACTAATAGTAAACCGCACGTTCAATGCGCAAACCGGGCGCATGACGGCGCTCACCTCTGGACCTTCCACCACGCCCAGCAGCGTAGCGAATATGAGCTTTGCCTACGACACCTTGGGCAACCTCACCAGCCGTGGCGACACCACGCAAGCCTTGACGGAAACCTTCACCTACGACGCCTTGAACCGCCTGAAAACCGCCGCCGCTGGCGGCATCACGCGGCAAGTGAATTACAACGCGGCGGGTAACATCATCAGCAAAACCCGCCTGGGCGCGACCACGCTCAATACGTATTCCTATCCGGGCGCGGGCGCGGCGAAACCTTACGCGGTAAGCAGCATCAGCGGCGTGGTACACGGCCTTACCAATCCCACCTTCGCAGACGACGCCAACGGCAACCTCACCAGCGGCGCGGGCCGCACCTATACCTGGACCTCGTTCAACATGGTGGCCAGCCTCACCCAAGGCG
>JAITMI010000264.1 GCA_031277435.1 Pseudomonadales bacterium | reverse complement strand
GTTGCTCTTCGGCTGCAATTACGTAAGAGCTTGAAAGAACGCAGCCGATGATTGAAGATAATAATATTTTGTTCATTTTTAATTTCTCTTATTTTCTCTTGTTTTTGAAATAAATTGATAGGTTTATTCTAGTTTGCATCCATGCAATCCACAGTATTAACCAACTTGGTAGTGGCTGTCTATTCAATTAGCTGTCTGCTTGCTGAGTAGCCGCCTTGCCCGTCTCGCTTTCCGGGGCGCTTGAGGCCAGGGATGGCCGACCGCGAGTCCCCAGGGATGGGTTTACGATGTCCCCGGAAAGCGAGACGGGCAAGGCGGCTACGGGCCTCGTGCCAGATCATCCAAGCCAAAAAACACCCGCGCATTCTCCGTAGTCTCCCGCGCAATTTCCTCAGCCTCCCGCCCCGTACAAACCGCCACTTGCGCCAGCACCCACGGGAGATATTCCGGCACATTACGCCGATGCTTGGGGCGCGGCGCGATAGTGCGCGGTTGCAGATAGGGCGCGTCGGTTTCGAGCAGCAGGCGGTGGCGGGGGATGTCTTTCACCAGATTTTGCAGTTCCTGGCCGCGGCGTTCGTCGCAGATCCAGCCGGTGATGCCGATGTAGAGGTCGAGGTCGAGATAATCGGACAATTCCTCGCGCGTGCCGGTGAAGCAATGCACCACGGCGCGGCTGAGCTGATCGCGCTGCTCCTTGAGGATCGGCAGAAAACGCGAATGCGCGTCGCGCTGGTGCAAAAAGACCGGGAGCTGGGTTTCTGCCGCCAAGGCCAACTGTTCGGCGAATACCCGCTCCTGATCCGGCACGGGGGAATAGTTGCGGTTGTAGTCGAGGCCGGTTTCGCCCACCGCCACCACTTCCGGCAAGGCATAGAGATCGCGCAGTGCGCCGCTGGTGTGCTCGTCGAAGTGGCTGGCTTCGTGCGGATGCACACCAGCGGTGCTGTAAAGCCGCCCCGGATGCGCCTTGGCGAGCGCGGCGGCCTCCCGGCTGGATGCCCGCGAACTGCCGGTGACGATGATATGGCTGAGCCCCGCCCGCCAGGCGGCGCTGAGCACGGCGTCGAGGTCCGGCGCGAAACTTTCGTGCGTGAGGTTGGCGCCAATGTCGATCAGGGTGTTGGTCATGGGGCAGGGGACAGTCACATGAAAAAGCGCCGATGGTAGGGGCGCAAAGCGCCGCTGTCCATGTGAAGGAGGGCTGGCGGAGCGCTTCCGGAATTGGTCAATAATGGTGCCCTAATTACGGAACTCTGAGTATAATCGGCGGCTAACAGCGGCAATCATCGCGGAGAACAGGCGTGGAAAAGCAGCACATCGACTGGAGCAATCTCGGCTTCGAATACACCAAGACCGACTACCGTTTTTCCGCCACCTGGCTTGATGGCCAGTGGTCGGAAGGCGAACTCGTCACCTCCGAATACATCCAACTGCACGAAGGCTCCCCCGCGCTGCACTATGCCCAGCAATGCTTTGAAGGTCTCAAGGCGCAGACCGCCAAGGACGGGCGCATCCTGCTGTTCCGCCCCGAGCTCAACTGCGAGCGTATGCAAAACACCAGCGACCGCCTCTCCATGCCGCGCGTGCCGCGCGAACTGTTCTTGCGCGGCGTCGTCGAAGCGGTGCGCGCCAATGCCTCCTGGGTGCCGCCGTATGGCAGCGGCGCGTCGCTGTATATCCGCCCGCTCTTGATCGGCGTCGGCGCCAATATGGGGCTGCGGCCCGCCAAGCAATATGAATTCCGCGTCATCGTCTGCCCGGTGGGCTCCTACTACAAGAGCGGCGGTTTGGCGGTGGTATCGCTCGCCGTCAGCGATTTCGACCGCGCTGCACCGCACGGCCTGGGCGACGTCAAAGCCGGCGCCAACTATCCGGGCGGCCTCTACGCCACCCGCAAGGCGCAGGAACTGGGCGCTTACGAGGCGCTTTATCTCGACGCCGCGCAGCATCGTTATATAGAAGAAGCAGGCTCAGCCAACGTGGTGATCGCCACCAAAGACGGCAAGCTGATTACCCCGAGCTCCAGCGCCATCCTGCCCGGCATCACCCGCCGCTCCATCATGGAGATCGGCAAACAGGTATTGGGAATGCCAATTGAAGATCGCCCCATCGACCTGCGCGCCGAAATCCAGAGCTTCAATGAAGTCGCCGCCTGCGGCACCGCCGCCGTGCTGTCGCCGGTGGGCAAGCTGTGGTACGACGGCGCCTGGCACCGTTTCTACGGCAACGGCGAAAGCGTCGGCCCGGTGATGCAGGAGTTGTACGACACCCTCTGCGAAATCCAGCGCGGCGAGCGCCCCGATAGCTTTGGCTGGACGCACGAGGTCACGCTTTGAACCTGCCCCTTCCCCCGCAAAGCGAGGGAGGGAGTAAACACGGCAGCCCTCGCCTTTCCTTTTGCAAACAGCGATGGTTTAATGCCCGCCTTTTTGCTGCCGGTACCTGCGTTCATGGACTATGCGCCGGTGTGGCCGCCGTCGCTGTTCCTTCTCGAAAACTTTAGGAAATTCAAGCAGTAATGGCTAAAAATCTAGTCGTCGTCGAGTCGCCCGCCAAAGCCAAGACCATCAACAAATACCTGGGCAAGGACTTCGTGGTGAAGTCCAGCATCGGTCACATCCGCGACTTGCCGGTGAGCGGCAGCACGGAAGAAACCGATGTCAAGGAGCGCGCCAAGAAGGCCGCCGAAACCCGCAAGCTCAGCTCCGCCCAAAAAGTCGTGCACAAGGCGCGCAAGGCCAAGGAACAACTGGTGGCGCGCATGGGCGTCGATCCCGAACACGGCTGGAAAGCGCACTACCAAATCCTGCCCGGCAAGGAAAAAGTCGTCAGTGAACTGAAAAAATTGGCGCAAAGCTGCGACCACGTCTACCTCGCCACCGACTTGGACCGCGAGGGTGAAGCGATCGCCTGGCATCTGCGCGAAGCCATCGGCGGCGACCCCAAACGCTATTCGCGCGTGGTGTTCAACGAAATCACCAAGAAAGCCATCGACGCCGCCTTCGCCGCTCCGGGTGAACTCGACATGAAACACGTCGAAGCGCAGCAGGCGCGGCGCTTTCTTGACCGTGTGGTCGGTTTCATGGTGTCGCCGCTCTTGTGGGCCAAAGTAGCGCGCGGCTTGTCGGCTGGCCGCGTGCAATCGGTGGCGGTGCGGCTGATTGTGGAACGAGAAGGCGAAATCCGCGCCTTCGTGCCCGAGGAATATTGGGAACTGTACGCCAATCTCTTGAGCAGCAAAGCCAAGGGCGCGCTGAAATTCCAGGTGTTGCGCGACAAAGGCGCCGACTTCCGCCCGCGTAACGAAGCGCAAACCCGCGCCGCGATGGCGCTCTTGCAAGACGCCGCCTACCGCGTCAGCGCGCGCGAAGACAAGCCCACCACCTCACGCCCCAAAGCGCCGTTCATCACCTCCACCTTGCAACAAGCGGCCTCCACGCGGCTCGGTTTCAGCGTCAAAAAAACCATGATGATGGCGCAGCGCCTGTATGAAGCCGGCCACATCACCTACATGCGTACCGACTCCACGCACCTGAGCGCGGACGCCGTGGACGCCTGCCGCGCCTATATCGATAAAAAATTCGGCAAGAATTATTTGCCGGAAAAACCGCAAAGTTACAGCAGCCGCGAAGGCGCGCAAGAAGCGCACGAAGCGATTCGCCCTTCCGACGTCAACGTAGGCGAAAACTCCACCGCGCTGGCCGCGATGGAACGCGACGCAGTGCGCCTGTACAACCTCATCTGGCAACAGTTCGTGGCCTGCCAGATGCCGCCCGCCCGTTACAAAAGCACCTCGGTGGACGTGAGCGCCGGCGATTTTGAACTGCGCATCAAGGGCCGCATCATGGAATTCGACGGCTATACCCGCGTATTCCCCGCCAATAAAGACGAAGACCTGGTGCTACCGGACATTCAAGTAGGCGATACGCTCAAGCTGAGCGAATTGGAACCGGTGCAACATTTCACCAAACCGCCGGTGCGCTACACCGAAGCCAGTCTGGTAAAAGAGCTCGAAAAACGCAGCATTGGCCGCCCCTCCACTTACGCCGCCATCATTTCCACCATTCAGGAACGCGGTTACGTAAAGCTGGAAAACCGGCGTTTCTACGCGCTCAAAATGGGTGACATTGTTATAGATCGTCTGGTCGAAAACTTCAGCGACTTGATGGATTACGACTTCACCGCCAACATGGAAACCCGCCTCGACGACATCGCGCAAGGCAAGCTCGACTGGATCAAGGTGCTCGACGCCTTCTATGCTGACTTTACCGAACAGCTGGAAAAGGCCCAAGCGCAAGACGGCGGTATGCGCGCCAACGACCCCACCGAAACCGACATCAAATGCCCGCTGTGCGGCCGCAACATGCAGATTCGCACCGGCAGCACCGGCGTGTTCCTCGGTTGCTCCGGCTACAACCTGCCGCCGAAGGAACGCTGCAAATCCACGCTCAACCTGATCCCCGGCGACGAAGCCATCAGCGTGGACGCCGACGACGAAGCCGAATCGCGCCTGCTCATCAGCAAACATCGCTGCAAAATTTGCGACGCCGCGATGGATTCCTACCTGATCGACGACAAACGCAAACTGCACGTCTGCGGCAACAACCCCGCCTGTCCGGGTTTTGAAGTGGAATACGGCAACTTCAAGCTCAAAGGCTACGACGGCCCCACGCTCGAATGCGACAAATGCGGCAGCCAGATGCAATTAAAGACTGGCCGTTTCGGTAAATACTTCGGCTGCGCCAACGCCGACTGCAAGAACACCCGCAAGCTGCTACGCAACGGCGAAGCCGCCCCGCCCAAAATGGACGCGGTGCCCATGCCCGAACTCAAATGCGAAAAAGTGGACGACACATACATACTGCGCGACGGCGCCTCCGGCCTCTTCCTCGCCGCCAGCAAATTCCCCCGCAACCGCGAAACCCGCGCCCCCTTGATCCGCGAGCTGATCCCGCATAAACAGCAGATCGATCCAAAATACCACTACCTGCTCAGCGCCCCGCAACAAGACCCAGACGGCAACCCCTCCGTCCTACGCTTCAGCCGCAAAACCCGCGAGCAATACGTACAAAGCGAACTCGAAGGCAAACCCACCGGCTGGGCCGCCTATTACGAAAACGGCAAGTGGGTGCAGAAGCAGAGCAAGGGCAGGGCGGGGAAATAGACCTTCAAACGCTTCACGGAGTAGGTTGGCGCGGAGAGAATGTTATGGAAACGAGTGGTGTCGTAATCGAGTTGAAGCCGGATAGCCTTGAGCGAGTCAGAGAGTGGGCTGCTTATCTCAATCAGCACAAGGACGAGGCATTACAAACCCTGAAAAATGAAGGGGTGATGTTAGAAAGCTGGTTTCTCACGAAGATTGATGGCAAGGATTATTTGTTCGCCTTCATGCGGGCGGAATCGATGGAGCGCGCGCGCGAGGCAGTAAAAAATTCTTCGTTCGTGGTGGATGCCTATCACCAGCAATTCAAGAAAGATGCGTGGTTGACCAGATTCAAGGGCGAATTGCTTGTGGATTTTTCAAG
>JAITMI010000170.1 GCA_031277435.1 Pseudomonadales bacterium | reverse complement strand
TTGTTGGCGCTGAAATCGTGAATCCAGCCCACTTGCGCCGACACGTTATCGTAAGTGTCGCTGCGATCCGCCGGGCGGTTGAAGCGGCAGCCGCCCAAATCACACGGCGTGCCGTCGTCCTTGGTGCGGCCATCCAGCATACGGTTGTCGTAATCGTATTGGCGGTCCTCGTAGCGCAGCCCCAGGTTGAAAAGATCGGCGGCGGTCGCTTGAAAACGCAGCAAGGCATAGGGCGAAATCAAGGTGGAATCGACCGTGAAATCATAGTGTTTGCCAATCGGAATCGTCGCCACCACGGCGGCCGCGCCCTCGGCTGGCTGATCTTGTGTTTCCACGAGATAGCCCGAGGTGCTTTCAAAATCCACCCCCGCCACCCAGCTCAAGGCGCTGGCGCCGCCATTGGCGACCATGCTTTGAAAACCGAAGGATTTTTGACCGTTTTCTTCCAGCGGCAAACCCGGCAAAAAATGCTGCAAAAAACGCATGTCGGTTTTGCGGTAATACGGCGTCAGCGTCCAATCGAGGCCCGCCGCCTGCCAATCCCAGCGCGAGCTGAGCCGGTAGGAATCAGCGTCACGGAATGATTCAGGATTGGGGTTCAATTTTTTGAGATTTTCATCTTTATACGCATCATGCCCTTCAATATAACCAGCGGTTTCCTGATTAAGATTGGTGAACTGAAAACTGGTGACGGCGCTGAAACCCGCGCCCAGATATTGATGCGTGAAATTGAGCTTCTGCTGATCGAAGCCGGAATCATGCTTGTAGCCGCCATCGCTGGCGCCGTTGGCGCTGAGGCGAAAGCCTTGCGCGCCGCTGGTATTGCTGATGGTGCCCAGAATGCGGTTGTAATCGTGCGGCCCCGCTTCGTAAGACACATCGGAGGTAAACGTGTCGCTCACCGGCGCGCTGATGATGTTGATCGCGCCATGCAGCGCATTGGCGCCATACAGAATGCTGCCGGGGCCGCGAATCACTTCGATGGAACCAGCCTGCTCGGTATTCGCTTCAAATAATTGGTTCACGTTGCAATAGCCAGGCGCGCGCATCGGAATGCCGTCGAGCGAAGTCTGGAAGGAACCGCAACTGCCGGAACCGCTGAGCACCGGCGAGCGAATGGCGATCAAACTTTCCTGGCCATTGCCGCGGCTGACCCAGGTACCCGGAATGCGCGTGGTGATTTCGGTGATGTGCGTGGCGCGCAGCATATCGAGATCGCTGGCGCTCACGCTGTAAATACTGGCCGGAATCTCGCGTAATTCGCTGGCGCGGCGATCGGCGGTGATGACGATGGACTCCAGCGTGTTGTCCTGCGCCAGGCTCAACGCGGGCCAGCCAGCCAGCGTGGTGGCAAGCATCAGGGCGCGCAGCGTGAAGGTGGTACGTGAATTCATATTTTTTCCTCTATTCATTGTGTCTTATCGTTCATGACCAACATTCGTGCTGGTTTCCCCCAACCCTAGTGAACAAAAGTTTTTTCTGGTGAGGCTCTCCCAGAAAGGTGCGCTAAAGTAAAACAGGCTCCCGGTACATGCAAGGCAAGTAGTCTTAAGCGCGTTTAAGTTTGGCGCTCCAAGGACGGCGCGAGTGTGGGAAAATGCCGCGCCCATCAACTTTATTTGTTGCCCGCCGCCGCCATGTCCATCGCCCACTCGCAATGCACCGCGCTGAAATTTCACCTGCGCCACATCGCCAAACTGCCGCAATTACGCGGCCATGAGGTATTTTCCCATGCCGATGACGGCACGCTACACCTGATATTGGAACAAGCCGCCCAATTTTCTACTGAGGTGTTAGCGCCGCTCGCCGCGCAAGCCGATCGTCAAGGCTGCCGCCTGGAAGACTCCGGCGTAAAACTGCCAGATGGCGCCGCCAGTGCCTACCAGCTCTGGCGCGAATTGGGTTTTCCTCTGTTCGGTACGGAATTGGAACACGGCGGCCTCGGCTTTCCGCTGGCAGCGCAAGTAGCGCTGCAAGAATTATGCGACGGCGCCAACCTGGCCTTCGGCATGTTGGCCATCAATCAGCGCTGCGCGCTGCGCGCCGTGCTAACGAGCGGCAACGCCGCGCAGTGCACCACCTGGCTGCCTGGGCTCATCAGCGGCGACATCGCCAGCACCATCGCCATCAGCGAAGCGCAAGCCGGTTCCGACGTGGGCCGCATCAGTACGCGAGCCACGCCGCTCAGCGATGACAACTGGCGGCTCGATGGCGTCAAGCTATGGATTTCCTACGGCGATCACGACGCCAGTGAACAAATTCTGCACTTCGTACTAGCGCGCGTGCCCAATGGCGAAGTTGGAACGCGCGGTTTAGGATTGTTCCTGGTCCCCAAATTACTCGCGGACGGCAGCCGCAACGCCCTTTGCGTCGCGCGGCTGGAACACAAAATGGGCCTGCACGGCTCACCCACCTGCGTGCTCGAACTGAACGGCGCACAAGGCTCGCTGCTCGGCGGCGCCGGCAAAGGACTGCAAGCCCTGTTCCCCATGATGAACGCCATGCGCCTGGCGGTAGCCGCGCAAGGCGCCGCGGTGAGCAACGCGGCGGCGCTGCACGCCATCCGCTACGCGCAAGAACGCCCGCAAGGCGGAGACCCGCGGCACCCCGCCGTCGCCATCGCCACCCACGCCGATGTGCGGCGCATGTTGCTGGAAATGACCGCGCAAGGCGAACTCGCACGCGCGCTCGCCCTGCGCTGCGCGAGCTTTCTCGATCTCGCGCGCGCCACCGGTGAAACACGCTGGCAAAAACTGGCGGAATTATTGTTGCCCATCGCCAAAACAGTCTGCGCCGAAATTGGTTTCAAGAACGCCAATCAAGGCATCCAAGTCTTGGGCGGCTACGGCTACAGCAGCGACTACCCGCTCGAACGCCTCGCCCGCGACATCCGCGTAGCAACGATTTATGAAGGCACCAGCGGCATTCAAGCGCTTGATCTGCTCAAGCGCAAAATCATCGCCGACGACGCACGCACATTGCATGATTTATTGCATCTGATCCGCGCCGACTGCGCGCAAACCGCCAGCCCTTTCAGCGCCCTGACCCTAAGCGCGCTCACACTGCTCGAACACACCCTGACACGGCTATGCGAAAGCCCCGCCCCCGAAACCGGCGCCTACGCACTATTACAACTGTGCGCGCAAATCCTACACGGCTGGAACGCACACTGCCTGCTGCTCGCCGCCACCGATGCCAACGACGAATATCAAACACGCCTCCACGCCGCGCTTACCTTCCACGCACACGGCTATGCCGAGGCGTGCCACTATTGGGCGGAACGCGCACTGAGTGAATTACCTGCCTATTCTTTTGTGCCGCTTTAGTCGCGTTGCCCCAACACCACCAGTTCGTTACCTTTAGGAAGTTTCCACGTAACTTGTCTGGGTCTGCGCTGGCGGTAGCCTTGGCGAGACCCTTGGAGGCCATGGATGGCCGGAAAGGAGCGTACATGGACGTACTTGCAGCGTGTCTCGCCAAGGCTACCGCCAGCGCGGACCCTTAACCAAGTCTCTTTACACCGCCCCTTGAAATCCCAGAACGCGCCCAAATTTATGTCAGCGTGACGGCGGCTCACCTGAGCGCCATCACAAGCCCGGTCCTCGAGGACGGGTAAACATCACACTTTCATATCGCTCATTGGAGGATATATCCATGACTTTCGATTTTGCT
>JAITMI010000150.1 GCA_031277435.1 Pseudomonadales bacterium | reverse complement strand
CTTTCATTATTCAGGGTGATGCCTACTCGTTATGGCCGTTAGGTTGAAGGACATCTAAAGCAGATATGTCACAACACCAACAGATGTTCCGCCCGTGCCCCCGGCACGATCTTGGGCTGTATGTTGCGGTCCAAGGTCACGAACACGCCCTCGTGCCGCACTGCCAGCGCCAGCAGATAGGCGTCGGTCAATTGGCGGCTGTAGAGCAATTGCCGCCAGTCGAGTGTGTGGTTGTCGAGTACGCTGATGTCATCGGCCCAGAATTGGTGATGCTCGGTGCTGACGGCTTCGCGCAGGCGGTTGGCGATGTCCTGTGGCGGGCGCGTATTGGGGTAGCTGGGCTGCGACATGATGCGGATGCAGCCGTTTTGCGTCAGCGGGCAGGAGGCCCAGCCGTGCTGAATTTGCGTGCCGAGCCATTGCAGCGCGCGGCTATGGTGCAGGTGCGCGCCATCGAGCAGGGCGATCAATACGTTGACGTCGAGCAGAGCGCGCATCCGGGTTGCCTGCTCAGATGCCTTGCTCGTCGCGCAGCGCGTTCACCTGGTCGTTGCTGACCAGGTTATCGCCTGCCAGCGGGCGGAAGCCGTAGTGGGCGCGCGGCTCTTGCAGGTAGAGCACTTCGGCCTTTTCCGGCTGCGTCAGCGCCTTGCGCAAGAGGCGCGAGACCAGGGCGCCCACCGTCACGCCTTCATGCCGGGCGAGTTCTTTGACAGCCGTCATGACATCTTCCTCGATATCCAGTGTGGTTCGCATAATCGTTAACCCTTACATCAGGTGCGTTGATGATAATGCATCTGATGCGTCAGCGCTAGCATTATTCCTAGGCGGCTACATCTGTTCCAAGGTGTCGATGCCGAGCAGGGCCAAGCCCTGCCGCAGCGTGCGGGCGCTGAGCTGGCAGAGGCCGAGGCGGGAGTCGCGCTCTTTGCCTTCGGCTTTGAGCACCGGGCAGGCTTCGTAGAATTTCATGAAATGCCCGGCCAGTTCGTAGAGATAGAGACAAAGCTGATTGGGCAGGCAGTCTTGCGCCAGCGTTTCGATGGTTTCGCTGAACTGCAAAAGTTTCAGCGCCAGCGTTTTTTCCTCGGCTTGCGCTGGCGCGCTGATGGGATAACGCGCGTCCGGGTCAAGGCCGGCGCGGCGGAAGATGCTGCGGATGCGGGCATAGGCGTAGAGCAGGTAGGGCGCGGTGTTGCCCTCGAACGACAGCATGGTGTCCCAGTCAAAAATGTAATCGCTGTTGCGGTTTTTGCTGAGATCGGCGTATTTCACCGCGGCGATGCCCACGGTGGCGGCGACTTGCCGCTGCTCTGCGTCGCCGAGTTGCGGATTTTTTTCGCGCACCAGCGCATGGGCGCGCTCGATGCTTTCGCCGCACAAATCCACCAGCTTGATGGTATCGCCGCTGCGGGTTTTGAAGGGCTTGCCGTCCTTGCCCATCATGGTGCCGTAGGACAAATGTTCCAATTGACATTCAGGCGGCGCATAACCCGCCTTGCGCGCCACCGCGAATACCTGCTGAAAATGCAGGCTTTGGCGCGCGTCCACCAAGTACAGCACGCGCTCGGCGTGCAATTCTTGGCAACGGTAACGGATCGCGGCGAGATCGGTAGTGGCGTAGAGATAGCCGCCATCTGATTTTTGCACGATCACCGGCAAAGGTTCGCCGTTCTTGTTTTTGAATTCGTCGAGAAAAACGCACTCTGCGCCATCGGATTCGCTGAGCAAGCCTTGCGTTTTGAGATCGGCCACCAAAGGTTCCAACCGCTCGTTATAAAAACTCTCGGGCACGATGTGTTCGGGGCCAAGCGTAATGCCGAGCTTGTCGTAAAGCGCCTGGCAATGTTCGATGGAAATGGCGATGAAACGTCGCCACAGCGCCAAGCATTCCGGGTCGCCCGCTTGCAGTTTCACCACGTTGGCGCGCGCCAGAGTGGCGAAGGCCGGGTCGGCGTCGAAGCGCTGCTTGGCGGCGCGGTAGAAACTTTCCAGATCGGACAGTTCGGTATGTAAATCGCCGCTGCGCGGCAATTCTTCCATGTAAGCAATCAACATGCCGAACTGCGTGCCCCAGTCGCCAAAGTGATTCTGGCGGATCAAATGATGCCCTAAGTAATCGAAGGTGCGCGCGATGGCATCGCCAATGATGGTGCCGCGCAAATGGCCGACGTGCATTTCCTTGGCGAGATTCGGCGAGGAATAATCGATGACGATGGTTTGCGGCGCGGCGCTGGGGGGCATCAAACGCTGCTCATGCAGCGCGTCGAGTTCGGCGCCCAAAAATTCCGCTTTCAGAAAGATATTGATGAAGCCGGGGCCAGCCAGTTCCAGCTTGTCCGCCAAACGCGCCGCCAGCGGATCGCGCTCGAACTGTGCTACTACCGCCGCGCCCAGTTCGCGCGGATTGCGGCCCAGGCGCTTGGCCAGCGCCATCACGCCATTGGCTTGATAATCGCCAAATTGAGGGTTTTTGGCCGGAGCGACCAAAGCCTGACAGCCGCTTTCTCCACTGGCCCTGTCGAGGGCGGTAGAAAGCGCGGCGTCCAGCGTTTGTTTCAGATTCATCGAAATGACCGTATGCGAATGAGGAACGAAAAGCGCGCGATTTTACCTCATTGCTCGCCCAGGTGAGCGCGGCAAGCGCCGTTCATGCCACCGGCGTATCGTCAAGCTGAAAACTCTTGAAGCGGCGATAACACAGCAAGGACAGAATCGCGGCGGCGATCAGCCCGATCAGAAAGGGCGTGAAGGCGATCAGGAATAATTGCTGCATGGTGATGTCGAGCCCCAAGAGCGCCGCGCCGATATACGGGCCAGCAATGGCGCCGAAGCGGCCAATCGATAGCGCGGTGCCTACGCCTTTGCCGCGAATCGACGTAGGATAGAGCAAGCCCGCCGCCGCGTTGTTGGCGAATTGCGCGCCGAGTACCGCGACGCCGGCAAGCGTGGCCATGCCGCCCAAGAAGGCGATCGAGGCATCCTGCGCGCCCAGCAAAATGATCGACGGTATCCCGAGCGCGAATAAGCCAAACACGGTCAAAAATCCCAATCGATCCAGCAACAGCACTACCACCACGCCACCGAGAGTACCACCGGCATGATACAGCGTGGCGACGTAAGCGGCGTCTTC
>JAITMI010000136.1 GCA_031277435.1 Pseudomonadales bacterium | reverse complement strand
GTTTTTGGCATTACTTTTTTGGCTTTGGCCTGGTTTAACTACCTGAAAATGGACGGTGTGAAAATCCACTTTTTGAATGAAGAAAAACCAAAAAAAAAACCATGCCGTTAAGAGTATCTCAAGCGCATGTTTCTGCATGCGTGGCGTTTACAGTTCACCCATCCAGCCAGTGGCGAGCGCATTGAACTGCTGGCGTCCTTGCCACCCGAATTGGTGACTTTTCCCAAATACGATCCATGACCCATCCGCGCCAGTTTGATCTGATCTGCTTCGACTGGGACGGTACCCTGTTTGATTCCACTGCCATCATCGTGCGCAGTATTCAGCAAGCCGTGGTGGACGTGGGTGGCGCGCGGCCCAGTGACGAGGCGGCGGCCTGGGTCATCGGCATCGCCCTGGCTCCTGCGCTGGCGCATGCCGCTCCCGATGTGCCGAGTGAAAAATATCCCGAACTGGCGGCGCGCTATCGCCACCACTATGTGGCGCGCCAACGCGACATCAGCCTGTTCGAGGGCATTCTGCCAATGCTCGATGAGCTGAAGCAGCGCCACCACTGGCTGGCCGTGGCCACCGGCAAAAGCCGGCGCGGTCTGGACGAAGCGCTTGCCTCGCGCCAGTTGGAAGGGGTGTTCGACGGTTCGCGCACGGCCGACGAAACCGCCGGCAAGCCCAACCCGCGCATGTTGCACGAACTGATGCGTGAATTCGGGGTCGAACCCGAGCGCACGCTGATGATCGGCGACACCACGCACGACCTCCAAATGGCGCTGAACGCCGGCTGCGCCAGCGTGGGCGTCGGCTACGGCGCGCACCAGTCGGGCGAGTTCAATGCCCTGCGCCCGCGCTATATCGCCTCCTCGGTGGCCGAACTGCGCCGCTGGCTGAATGAATCGGCTTGAGACTCACCCATGAACATTGATGCGGGTACCGAAGCGATTGCTTTGTGCGCCAGCGCCGATTTGCAGGAAGGCGCGCTGGCCGTGTCGTTCGACGTGGTGTACGACGGACAGAGTTGTCGCGCGTTTGCCATCCGCTTTGAGGGCCGCGTGCATGCGTACCTCAACCGTTGCACCCACATCGCAATGGAGATGGACTATCGGCCGAATCACTTTTTCGACGACACGGGCCGCTGGTTGCTGTGCGCCACACACGGCGCCGTCTACGCGCCCGATACCGGTCAGGGGATTGGTGGTCCATGCCGGGGTCCGCTGGAGAAGATCAAGGTCACGGAGTCCGACGGCAGGGTGTACTGGCATCCTTCGGCTTTATGCAAGCCGGTGGCGTTCTTATTTTGATAGCTGTCTTCAAAGAAAAAATTAATAAATTTTAAATTAAATAGTGTATATTCAATATTAATCATTGAAATAATGCTATATATTATATAGTGACATCAGTTGCCTAGCCCAAACTGCTCAATAATCCTTTGCTGATCGAACGGACTTTGTTTGCAATGGAAGAACCTCAAGCCACTCTCACTCTGAACGCCGAGTCCATCCACTGGGAGCGCTCGACGATCGAAAAGCTCCTGCGGGCCGATTTGCACGAGCGCCGCGCCGCGCGCCGCTGGCGCATGATCAAGAGCGTGATCTGGATGTTGCTGTTCGCAGCGCTGATCGGGGTATTGAGCATGGATGCACTGAGTGATCGCTCGCCTAGCGTGCAGCACACGGCCGTGGTGGCGATTCGCGGCGTGATCGCCGACGGTAGTGAAAGCAGCGCCGAAGACGTGCTGCCCGCCTTGCGCAAGGCGCTGGAAGACAGCGGCTCGCAGGCGCTGGTACTGCGCATCGACTCGCCCGGCGGCAGCCCGGTTCAGGCCGGCCTCATCAACGACGAAATCGTCCGACTGCGTAAAAAGCACGGAAAGCCGATCTATGCCGTGGTGGAGGAAACCTGCGCCTCGGCGGCTTACTACATCGCCGCTGCCGCCGACCGGATTTACGTTGACAAGGCCAGCATTGTCGGCAGCATCGGCGTGTTGATGGATGGCTTCGGCTTCGTTGGCACGCTGGACAAGCTGGGGGTGGAGCGCCGGCTCCTGACGGCGGGCGAGAACAAAGGCTTTCTCGACCCGTTCAGCCCGCAGTCCGATGAGCAGCGCCAGCGTGCGCAGGTGATGCTCGATCAAATTCACCACCAGTTCATCCAGGTCGTCAAACAAGGGCGCGGCGACCGCCTGAAGGAAACCCCGGACACTTTTAGCGGCTTGTTCTGGACCGGTGAGCAGTCTCTTGAACTCGGCCTGGCCGACGCCTACGGCAGCCTCGACTCGGTCGCCCGCGATGTGGTCAAGGTGGAAAAAATTGTCGATTACACCAACAAAGGCAACGTCGTTGAACGCCTGGCCAGGCGTTTCGGCGCAGCGATGGGCAAGGGCGCGGTCAGTGCGCTGCACTTAGAGCCCGCGATGCGCTAATGTCCCGGAAGACGCACGTTACACGCAGCAATAACGCGCGTGACATACTGTGAGCTTTCCTTTGAATCAAACAGGAGATGTAATCATGGCCCGTGAAGTCGTCGTCGTCAGCGGTGTGCGCACCGCCATCGGAACCTTTGGCGGCAGCCTGAAGGATGTGCCCCCGGTCGATCTGGGCGCTTTGGTTGTCAAGGAGTCGCTGGCGCGCGCTGGCGTGGCAGGCAAGGACGTGGGCCATGTGGTGTTCGGCCACGTGGTCAACACCGAGCCGCGCGATATGTACGTCTCGCGCATGGCGGCCGTCAA
>JAITMI010000038.1 GCA_031277435.1 Pseudomonadales bacterium | reverse complement strand
CATCTTGGTTTAGGGTATGCTTTTGCATGGGCTCGTCCTCGCTGTCGTTGGCCTATCCAATAGGATAATGCCACCGTGGCGCTTTGACGCCTCGGCTTGGGCGAGTCCATTCAATTACGTGCTGATTTTATACGGGTATTGAGTCGGCGGATTCACCAATTAAGTTTGCTCGTATTTTTAGTGATGGATGCTTTTGCGATAGTTTTATACTTGTAGAACTCATAACCATAACACTTCTCAACCATAACATGGCAAGCAAGTCGGTGCTCTAACTTTGAATCAACTGCTGCGGGGGTTAAAGCCACTACAGGCTCTCCTTTGGCGTGTACTGATGAGTAAAGAACGCCGTCAATGTGTTCGCTCATGAAAATGGAGCTAAGAGTCGACGTGACCTGATACAATGCTTCACTGCCTTTGCGAGATAAAATATCAGCGAAAAAACGATCTGTAAGTTCATAGGCTAAAAGTAATTCAGGAGAGAATTTCTTACCCATATATGCTCTTGCTTCTTTATAGTATTCAAAGACATCAATGCCTATATAGTATGGTCGCTCATCACGCCTAACATAGTCCCAAATTCCAATAATTCTCAAACATAAGTCGCATCCTGCTTTTTGATAGGATCGGAGTACGTTTAGGTGATCAAGTTCTTTTGCGCCAACTTCAGACAAAGCAACTCGCAATGCGGAGTCGTCTTTTTTAACTATCACGGAGCCATAGAATAGTGCACTCCCCGCAAGATTTAGCCTGCCAATTTTGGGAAATGTGGGCGTGGTATTTTTTATATACGACAAATCATCAGCATAACAAAATTTCTCATCTTCACACATTCTGGCTCTTAAAAACTCTAGCTCTTGCGTTGGGAAGTCAAGAGTAATAGTTAAGCAGCCTGCCAAGTAATCAATTTTATTATTGATGTCTATGCTAGAAAGCTTGCAGGAGTTATTTATGTGATCTGTTAGCTGATGGATATAAGTGGAGGAGTGTTGTAGCGCTAAATTACTGCACTCAACTTTTGATTTACAATCTATAAGGTTTTTTAATTTTGGTTCCATATTTAAGGCCATTAATCAAGTTGTAGCTATCCAGCTAGGTAGGTTGGCCGTCGAAGAGAAGCCAAGCATTGAATTATAAATTTTATTTTTAGATCAAAAATAAATCGCATTCTTAATGTCGTCACGGCCTTGTGTGGTTTAAATGTTGGGCTTGGTTGCGCCCAGCCCAGCCTGCGTGCTACAAACATCTGGCCGGGTCGTCCTGTAGTGTTGGGGGAGTATGTAAGAAGAAAATAGTTATTTCAGAGGTTTTTGATAGTTGTGTGAAAAATAAATCTGTGAAAACCGAGGCTAATTATGTTATGGCGGCAGTTTGGCGGGCATCCATCTATTCCGCCAGCTTCGAGCGTCGCTACGTGCATAGATGGCGGCGCTTATGATGGCGCTCCAAGCGAGTTTCGCTCGGCGTCCCGAAGAAGCCAAATGGTTGAGCTTCATACCCTCTTGATCAGAAAGGTATGTCATCGTCAAAGCCGTCTAGGTCGGAGCTCGGAGTTGGAGTATCTTTGATAGCTCCCATAATGTTTTCAATATCTGTATGCGATAGCCTAGGGACGGTTATGTTTCTGGGAATATTCCTCCAGTGCCAGCGGCCAGCAAATTTCTCAATAAGTTCGGGCGACCAGGGTAAGGCGGTATTTGTGGAAAGCAGCCTCCAGTCCCAGCGATCAACAAATTTCTCAATGAGTTCAAGCGACCAGGGTAGGGCGGTATTTTTGGAAAGCCACCTCCAGTCCCAGCGATCAACAAACTTATCAATAAGTTCAGGCGACCAGGGTAGGGAGGTATTTTTGGAAAGCCAGACCCAGCTCCAGCGATTAACATGTCGCTCAATCAATTCGGGCGACCATGGCAAGGTAATATTTCTGGAAATATCATGCCATTTAAATCGATTAGCATATCGTTCAATCAATTCTGACGACCATGGCAAGGCGGTGTTTCTGGAAAGATTATCCCACCTCCAGCGATCAATATACCGTTCAATCAATTCTGGCGACCATGGCAAGGCAGTGTTTCTGGAAAGATCATCCCACCTCCAGTGATCAATATACCGTTCAATCAATTCAGCCGACCATGGCAGGGCAGTGTTTTCAGAAAGGCTATTCATGCCGGAGTTATCCCATTTCCAGCAATTAATATACCGTTCAATTAATTCCGGCGACCATGGAAGGGCGGTGTTCCTGGAAAGATGACCCCACTGCCAGCGATCAGCATATCGATCAATCAATTCCGGCGACCATGGAAGGGCGGTGTTCCTGGAAAGATGAACCCACTGCCAGCGATCAGCATATCGATCAATCAATTCTGGCGACCATGGAAGGGCGGTGTTCCTGGAAAGACCGTACCAACACCAGCGATCGATATACCGCTCAATCAACTCGATCGACCATGGCAGGGCTTCGTTTGAGGAAAGGCCATCCATGCTCTTCCACTCCTCCCACTCCTCAAACGCCCCCCATCGCGTCCACTCTTTCCATTCCCAGCGATCAACAAACCTCTCAATCAATTCTGGAGACCATGGCAGGGCACTGCTTGAGGAAAGCCAGTGCCAACCCCAGCGATTAATATACCGATCAATCAATTCTGCCGACCATGGCAGGGCGGTATTCGAGGAAAGACCTTCCACATCCGTTTCCCGTGCATTTCGCCACTTATCCCCCGGCTTCCTGCCCCATTCCCAACGACTAACAAACCTCTCAATCAATTCTGGAGACCATAGCAGGGTGCTGCTAATGGAAAGCTTGCGCCACAATATCCAGTTGGTCTTATCCGCCTTCTCAAACGCCTCAAGCAGCTTCTGATCAATCGACTGTCCATTCGACAGGACCTCAACGGCCGCATAACGCGGAATCTTTTTAAGCACCGCCACCCACCGCTGCCGCAAAATATCATCATCCAACTGCGCGGCGATACTCAACTGCTTGCCGGCTATTTGTACCTGAAGTGAGCGGCCAGAATTTGTAGTAACCAGAGATTTTTCCGTCATGCCATCTTTACTCATTTGAACGTACTGTCCTCATCGCTGCTTGCAACCTGGATTTGTGCCGCGACATTTATTAACTCTTGATCCAATATTTCACTTTGGCGTGTAAAGAAATCTTGCCAGTCCGTTTCCGTGGCGCCAGCGCTATCCATGCGCCGCATGGCGGGGGATTGGTGTAGGGCGGTCAGCTCGGTGGACAAGCGCTCAATGGTGTGCGCCAGTTCAGCGATGGCGGTTTTTAGGGTATCCACTTCGCTCAAGGTGTTGGAGCGCGTTTCCACGAGGCCGCCCGCCGCTAGAGTTGCGTGGATTTCGCGTACTCGTGGGACATCATTGCTTTGGTAAGCCGCTTGCAATTCTATAAACGCATGATGCGCGGCTTCTTTTTGCGCGTCGGGAACCATGTCGGGGTGGCAGAGTTTGCTGGCTTTGCGATAGAGCGTCTTCAATTGTTTTTCGTCGGCTTCGCTTAGCGTTGGCAGGGGTTCTTCGTTGAGTAATTCTTCGTGGTGTTTGGCGTAATCCGAATAGGTTTTTTCGGCTTCTTCGGCTTTGGCTTGGGCTTCTTGTTGCTGTTGCGGGCTGGCTTTCTTTTGATTGGCCGCGGCGAGGCGCGCCAGTTCCGCGCGGGCGCGGAGTACGCGCTGGATCAGGTCGCCCAGGGCTTCATCGTGGCGGCGGTTGAAGGTGAGGAGGCGGCGTTCGAGTTCGGCTTTTTCGTCGCTCAGGGATTCCAGGCGCAATTCCAGTACGCGCAGTTCAAAACGCAGGCGCACGATAGTGTCTTGATCGACGCTTACCAAGGCGGTGACGCGGTGCAGAAACTCATTGATCTGTATTACCGCCGCTTTATATTCGCCTTTATCCAGCGCCTGAATGATGCCGTTTATGCCGGGGACCGTAGTGGCGGAGCGCAATTTGCGCAGGTGGGGCGTTATTTCATCCTGTTCGCCCAAGAGCACCAGGTTGCGGATCAGTTCGATGCGGCGGCGCAGGGCTTCGGTATCTACTAGGGCGGGGGTGTCCTTGGCTTGTCCGGCGCGGGCAAGCAGTTCCTCGAAGGTAGTGAGGAAGTCAGCGGCGAGGTCTTGCGCCTCGGTCATGATGGTGACGTTTTCATCGTTACCGCGCGCCTTCTGGCTCCAGTTGTAAGAGCCGGTGATGACGCATGAGTGGTCGATTACGCAGAACTTGTGGTGCATGAGCGTGGTGTCGCTCGCCAGAAAAACAACGAGGCCGCCAAAATTGCGGAGCCTGTAAAAGTTCAGCCCGCCGGTGCGGCGGTTTATGTCATCATCGTTCAACACCAGCGAGACTTTTACGCCAAGGCGGGCTTTTTTGCATAGCACTTCGAAGATGTCACGATCGGTAAACCAGGCAACGGCAATGGCTATTTCCGTTTGGGCTGTCTCCAGGTGCTCGATGATGACGTGATGAATGTTTGAAAAATACGCTTTGATTTCCATTGGGGCTCTTCAAAGGGCTGAACCGGCCCTTGGGTGTGAAAGATCGTGCCGGGCTTATTTCAAGGTATTGCGATCAAAGAGGCAATGCGTGGCGCCGAAATTCATGGTGTCATGGGGTAGCCAGAACTGTGGCGTCACATAGCGGATAAGCTGCGTCTTTGACTGTTGAGAAAAAACAGTAGAATACGTGCGGGCTCAGTTCTTACGTTACGACACTTTAGGAGCTGGTTGACTATGGAATTGGGGTTTTTGAATAAAAAATCATATAAATCAAGGCATTATCTTGTTTTCGCTTATCGATCTCTTGCCTCCTTATACGCGCAAGCATTTTGAGGCCCCGCCTGGCGCCCGGCGTTGTGCGTTCCTTGCGCGTGAGTTGCCCTTGTGAACCTGCTCATCCTTGGCGCTGACAGCCCGGTGGGGCAAGCGCTGGCCGATCTTCTGACCCGCGAGGGGCTGACGCATGCTGGTTTGCCGGCGCGGGGCTTTCTGAGCCTGCGCGAGGACGAATTGCTCAAGACGCTCAGCCGCTGCGAGCCTACGCAAGTTCTCTATACCGCCGCCTTCACCGAAATCCTCGCCGCTGAGAGCAACCCCGCCGCCGCCGCGCGCTGCGAGCGCGTCAATGTGCTTGGCGTGCAGGCGGCGGCGCTGGCTTGCCAGCGTTTGCAAGTGCCGCTGCTACTGCATTCCAGCAGCCTGGTGTTCGATGGCCGCAAGGCGCAGCCTTATACGGAAGACGACGAGACCAATCCCGAATCACGCTATGGCCAGAGCAAGCTGGCGGGCGAACGCGCGCTGAGCGAAATTCTGCCTACGCATCTGATTCTGCGCAGCGATTGGGTGTTCGACGATCTCACGCCGGGCTATTTCACGGATTTGCTGAAGCGCTTGCGCCAAGGCAAGGGCCGCCTTGAGGTGCCCAGCCTGCGTTTTTGCCCCACGCCCGCCGCCGATGTGGCGCGGGTGCTCTTGGCTATGGCGCGGCAGGTGGATTGCGCGGCGGAAGCCTGGGGTTTGTATCACTACTGCGCCTTGCAGCCGGTGGCGCAGGACAGTTTCGTGGAAAATCTGTTGCAAGAAGTGGCGAAGTACGACGCCACGATCGCCGCGCTGTTGCCGCGTCTGGAATTGGTCAAAACCGCGGTGGAAAAACCCTGGATCGCCAACAGCGCGCTCAGCGCGCAAAAACTGTTCGAGACCTTCGGCATCAAGCAACGCTCGCGTGCCGGCGCACTCAGCGCGCTGCTTCAGCGCTTGTGCCATTATGTACCCGCGCCGCCGCCACCGCCCGAACCAGCGCCCGCCGCCGCGCCAGAACCGCCGCCGGTGCCCAAACGGCGGCCACGCCTCAAGCCCCGCTCAGGTTCCGCCACACCTGCCAAAAAAGGCGCAAAGCGAAAGCCGTAATCACCACCCGGATCATCAGGCGGAAATAGCGATCCGGCAGCACGTCCAAGCACAGCTTGCCCAGCAGGGTGCCGCTGATGCCCATCACCCAGCTCAGGCCGATCACCGTGAGATACGGCCAATAATCGAAGCCCGCCGCCAGATAACCCAAGGACTTAAATAGCGCCATGAACAGCAACGTGGCCGCGATGGTGGCGACGATGCCTTCCTTGGGCAATTTGCTGTTGACCATCAGCGACTGAAACAAGACCCCGGCGCCGCTCACCGTGGACAAAAACGTATGCGCCACGCCCACCCAAAAAAACGGCTGCGGAATACGCGCCGCCGCGCGCCGGGCCAGATCCGAAGGCGGCATCCAGCAAAACCACAAGAGAATGCAGGCCAAGAGGAACGCCAGCAGCGTCTCCGGCATGGCGAAATAAATGTAAGTGCCCAGCACCGCGCCGAGTATCGAACCGGGGATGAAGGGCACGGTGATGCTCCAGTCGATATGGCGGTAAAACTGCGCCACCCGCGTGATCTGCCCAGCCAGAATCAGTACGCCATTGAGCGGCACCACCACTGACACCGGCAGCAAAAGCGAAGTGCTGGCCAAGGTAAATAGCCCCCCGCCCAGCCCCGCCAGCGTGGAAAAAAAGCCGCCAATGAAGCAGATGAGCGGAATGAGAATGAGGGTTGAAAGCGGCATGAGAAGCCTCAGCATGACGAGGGCGCGCGATTATACAGCGGGCTTTTCCGCATAGGGTCGAGGCGGGAACGGCTTGGGGGTAGAATGCGGATTGTTTTTTCGCGCCAAAGCGTTTCGCTCCAGGCTGTCGCGAAAGCCCGGTTAATTCCACCGCTGTCATTCCGCGCGAAGTCGCGGAATCCATGCGGTGTTAAATTTAGCGCCGTTGGTGGATTCTGCGACTCCGCTTCGCTGCGCGCAGAATGACATAGATGAATTTTGCGACAGCCTCAGCGGCAGGAAAGAGTAACTTTCGAGATGAATACACCATGACATCCCTAATCCCCGTCGCCGACGCTCTGGCTCGCCTCCTGGCGCAGGCCGGCAGCATCAGCGCGCTGGAAACACTGCCCTTGACGCAGGGTCTGGGCCGCATTCTCGCCGCCGATCAGCACGCGGCGGTGGATGTGCCGGCCTACGACAACAGCGCCGTGGATGGCTATGCGCTGCGAGTGGAGGATTTGCCCGCGCCTGGCGTTACGTTAGCGGTCAGTCAAATAATCGCGGCGGGGCATCCGGGGCTCGCCTTGGAGCCGGGCAGCGCCGCGCGCATTTTCACCGGCGCGCCGATTCCGCCGGGCGCCAATGCGGTGGTGATGCAGGAAGACACCCGCGCCGAGGGCAATCAAGTCAACATAATGGAACTACCGGTACTGGGTCAGCACATCCGTGGCCGCGGCCACGACATCCGCGCCGGGCAACAGGTGCTGGCGCGTGGCCGGCGCTTGCTGGCGCAGGATCTCGGCCTCCTGGCCTCGCTGGGGCTGACGGAAATTCCCGTGTTCAAACCGCTCACGGTCGCCATCCTCACCACTGGCGACGAAGTGGTGCCGCCCGGCCAGCCGCTTGAGCCTGGGCAATTGCACGATTCCAACAGCTATATTCTGCAAGGGCTCTTGCAGGGCTTGGGAATGCAGGTGCTGCGCAAAGGCATCGTCGGCGACGACCTGAACGCGACGCGGCAAGCGCTCAGCGAGGCGGCGGCGGAGGCCGATTGCGTGATTTCCACCGGCGGCGTGTCAGTGGGCGCGGTCGATCATGTCAAGGCCGCGGTCGAAGCCCTGGGCGCGCTGGATTTATGGCGGCTGGCGATCAAGCCCGGCAAGCCCTTCTCCTTTGGCCACATCGGTGACACGCCGTTTTTTGGCCTGCCGGGCAATCCGGTTGCGGTGTTCGTCACCTGGCTGGTGCTGGTGCGCGCGTATCTGCTCAAATTGCAAGGCGCCTGCGAAGTGCAATTGCCGATGCAGACCGTTTGTTCCGGTTTCGCGCTGGCGCCCGGCTCGCGGCAGGAATATCAGCGCGTGCGACTGCAATACCAAACTGGCGAACTGCCCATAGCGCGGCCCTTCGACGATCAGGGGTCGAGCCTGCTCAGTTCCTTGTCCTGGGCCGATGGGCTGGTGGTGATTCCGCGCGGCGTGGCGCTGAACGAGGGCGACGCCTTGGACTACATTCCTTTTCGTGGTGCTTTATGAAACGAGAATTCTATAAAATTAGGAGCATTATGAAACGAAAAGTATTGAAATGCGGCGCCCCGCGCGGCGGCCTGTGGCTGAGTCTGCTGGCGGCGCTCTTGCTGGCAAGCTGCCAACAATCCAAGCCGGTACGCTATACCGCTCGTCCCATAACCGTGGCGCCGCAACCGGCGCCGGATACCTCTTACATCGACCGCCAGCGCATGTTGGCCGACCTCTTGTACGCCGCCAAAGTCGCCTACAACGACAACCGCCTGATGACGCCCGCCGGCAACAACGCCTACGACAGATACCGCGAAGTGCTGGCGATGGAGCCCAACAATCAAGTGGCTCTGCAAGGCTTGAACGAAATCGTAGCGCGTTACGTGCTGCTGGCGGATGAAGCGCGCAACAAAGGCCAATACGACCAGGCGCAAACGCTGCTCGACCGCGCCGCGCTGGTTGATGGCCGCACCGGCGAATTGAACGCGGCCTATGAGCGCCTGGCGCAATCACGCACCAACCGGGTGGACCTGCTAGTGCTCGATCCCGAGCAATTAAGCCTGCAAAGCCCGCAAGTGACACAGCAGTTAGGCGCAATCGCCCAAGACATCCTGCGCCGCGATCTCACCTTCCTCATCAATGCCCGCAACGACGAAG
>JAITMI010000356.1 GCA_031277435.1 Pseudomonadales bacterium | reverse complement strand
GGGCTTGGACTTCTCCGTCGATGCGGGTAGCGATCTGACTACCTCGTCGCTCGGCGTGCGCTACTCGTTCTAAGATCTTCCCTCCCCCCTGCTCCAGCCAGAATCCTGGCCACTGGCTGGAGCGGGGAAATTCGCGGGCGTCATCGGATTTCCCCGCCACCCGTTATAGAATCCCCGCCACCAAGCCCTCGCATCCTAGGGTAGCGGCTTGGTTTTCCCAACCCAGGTGTCCGCTGCATCATGTCCTTGCTTCGCCGTTTGCGCGTTTCTTCGCGGCTGCTCTTGTTGGGCGGCGTGCTGGCGCTGTGCGCTTGCGCCAGCCCAGAGAAGACCGATATTGCCGCCAGCAACGCCAACGCGCCTTTGTTGCCGATGGCGCCGCGCAATCTCAGCGGGCACTGGGAAAAGAATTTTCAGCTCAGCGACGATTTCAACAACCGTTTCAATCTTTACGTGGCCGACATTCAGCGCGTTTACAACGCGCAGCAGCGCGGCATCAATAACAGCGGGCCGATGGTTGGCGTCAACAGCGACGCCATCAACGGCCTCGCCCGTTTCACTGAAGAACTCACCCGTATGCCGCTGCTCGACATCGCGCAGGACGCCAACGAAATCCGCATCGACCGCGAAGGCGATTTCCCGCTGCGCTGTCCTTATGCTGGCCGTCAGTTCGTGCGCGGCAGCAACAGTTTCGGCAACGACATTTGCGGCTGGGAAAGTGAACGCTTGGTCTTTCAACTCGCGCTCGGCGGCGAACTCACCATCACCCATCAATTCACGCTCAGCCCCGACGGCGCCATGCTCAACGTCACCACCCGCGTCGCCTCCTCCAGCGTGGCGGTGCCTTTGGTCATCAGCAATTATTACCGGCGCTTCACCCCGCCCGAGCAGGATTACAATTGCCAGCTCACGCTCACCCGCAGCACCGTCTGCTCGCAGCTTGGAAACTCCGCCCAATGACCCTCTCACGCCGCGCCTTGCTGTATCTGTTTTGGCTCTGCCCCTTGCCGCTGTGGGCGCAGGACGAGCCTGTTTATCTTGATGTCAGCATTAGCTCTTTCACGCCCGCGCCCGCCGTGGCCGAAGGTATAACGGAAGGAACGGTCACGAATGCCCCGCGCGCCATCAGCGTCGAAATCCGCAACGCCGAAGCACGCTATCTGGCGCTTTACCTGCGCTACCGCCTTGAAGCCGCGGCGCGTTACGGCGCGGTGCGAGTAGTGCCGGAACTCGACGCCGGCGCCGACCTCGCCATCAGCGGCACGGTGCTGCAATCGGACGGCGCCACGCTGAGTTTGCATCTTAGCGCGCGCGACAGCAGCGGCGCGCTGTGGCTCGACCAGGATTTCAGCGGCAAGGCCACGCCCAGCAGCTCGCTCAACGCCGACCCTCTGCTCGATGACGATTTCGCCGCGCTATTCAGCGAAATTCTGCGCGCACTCGACGCCCAGCTTGCCGCGCGCAGCCCCGCTCAACTCGACGCGCTCAAACAACAAGCGCTACTGCGTTACGGCGAAAGCCTGCTGCCGGATTATTTCGCCAATTTTTTCGCGCTTGATGTCAACGGCAACCGCACGCTGATACGCCTGCCCGCCGCCAACGACCCGCTTTTGCAACGCATCAGCGCCATCCGCGAACGCGAATATCTTTTCATCGACGTGGTGGACGAACAATACCGCCGTTTTTTCGAGGATTTGCGCCCCGTCTACCGCACCTGGCGCAGCCTGCGCCGCGAACAGCTCGACGGCGCCGCGCGCGTTACCGAGCGGGAAAGCAGCGGCGGCGCGCAATTTCGCCGCGGCTCTTATTTCGCGCTGCAAGAAAGCTACGACAACTACCGCTGGGCCAAATTGGATGAATTGTATCTGGATGAACTGAGCACCGGTTTCACCAACGAAACCGAGCCCACGCAAATTGAACTGGACGATTCACTATTCCGCCTCAGCGGCAACATGGCGCAACAACAACGCGAATGGCGCGGCATTCTGGCCGAACTTTTGGCGCTCGAATTACAAGGCAATCCATAAGGCTGGAATTTTTGCACGCGCTGGCGGTGTCCACCGGCGTCGTCGCGCTGGCGGAAATTGGCGATAAAACGCAACTTTTGGCCTTCGTATTGGCCGCGCGCTTCCGCCAAAGGTGGCCCATCATTTTTGGCATTCTCGCCGCCACCATTCTCAATCACGCGCTGGCCGGCGCGCTCGGCAACGGCGTCGCCGCGCTGCTATCGCCCACCGCGCTGCGCTGGATACTCGGCCTGGGTTTCCTGGCAATGGCGGCGTGGATCATGATTCCGGACAAAATCGACGACGAGGACACCACCCTCGCGCAACGCTACGGCGTATTCGGCACCACCTTCATCGCCTTCTTCCTCGCCGAAATGGGCGACAAAACCCAGATCGCCACCGTCGCCCTCGCCGCGCATTACGCCTCCGCCATCGCCGTAGTCACCGGCACCACGGTGGGCATGTTGATCGCCAACGTGCCCGCGGTAATCCTCGGCGACAAACTCGCCGGCCGCATCCCCATGCGCCTGGTACACGGCATCGCCGCCGCGCTGTTCGCCGTGCTAGGCATCGCTACCTTGACGGGGCTGGGGGCGAGTCTGGGGTTTTGATAACAATGGAGCGCGAACACGATTCATTTGTCGCCAAAACCTGAACCCGGCTCATGTAGGGGCAGGCCCCCGTGCCTGCCCTTGCTGACGGATGCCTCGGCACGATGGGCAGGC
>JAITMI010000340.1 GCA_031277435.1 Pseudomonadales bacterium | reverse complement strand
AACAACATTCACAACGGAGACAATCTCATGACGACTTTGTATGAAAACCTTGGCGGCGCGGCGGCGGTGGATACGGCGGTGGATATTTTTTACCGCAAGATGCTGGCGGATGATCGCGTTAGTTCCTTCTTTGACGACACCGACATGGACCGCCAGGCGGCCAAGCAAAAAGCTTTTTTGACCATGGTGTTCGGCGGCCCCAACAACTATACCGGCAAGGACCTGCGCGAAGGCCATCGGCATTTGGTCAAACGCGGTTTGAATGATATGCACGTTGATGTCGTTATCGAACATTTGGGCGCGACGTTGAAGGAGCTGGGCGCCAGTGATGCTGACATCGCTCAAGTCGCCGCTATCGCCAACAGCGTGCGGGATGATGTTTTGGATCGTTAAGTTATGAGTGTTATCACCTTTGGAGAGTTGGCGGTAGAGCTGCTGCCGCGCGAGACGGTTCTGGAAGGCTTGGAACGCGCGGGCCAGCGGATTCCCAATTCTTGCCGTAGCGGCGTTTGTCAGAGCTGTTTGATGCAGGCGCTCGACGGTGAGCCGTCGCCGCAAAGTCAGCGTGGTTTGAAGCAGACCTTGGCGCGGCAGGGGTATTTTCTGGCCTGCCAATGTCAGCCTGAAGGCGATCTGGAGGTGGCCTTGCCGAACGAAGTGCTGCGTGAGTTCCAGACGCAGGTTGTAGGCAAGACTCAGGTGGCGGACGATGTGCTGGTGCTGCGCCTGGAACTTCCGGATGGCTTCGCTTGCCGTCCGGGGCAGTACCTGAATCTGGCAGTGGATGAGGTGCTGCGCAGCTATTCAGTAGCAAGCGTTCCAGAACGTGACGGCTATATCGAATTGCACATCCGCCGCGTGCCCGGCGGCAGGCTCAGCAACTGGCTGCATGACCAGTGTGAGCCTGGCGCCGCTTGCACCATTCGCGGCCCGCTGGGCGAGTGCTTTTACTTGGCCGAGGATGACAGCGATTTTCCAATTCTCTTGGCGGGCACCAGCACCGGGCTGGCGCCGCTCGAAGGCATTTTGCGCGATGCCTTGCATCAAGGGCATCGGGGGCCGATTACGCTGATCCACGGCGCTTTACGGCGCGAAGGGTTGTATCACGGCGACAAGCTGCGCGAACTTGCCGCGCTGCATCCCAATTTCACCTATTTGCCAGCCGTGCGTGATGAAGGAGAGAGCGGCGACGTGGCGCTCTTATTACAGCAGCGCTTCGCGCAAAACCCGGCCAAAAATACCCGCGTGTTTCTGTGCGGCGCGCCGGAATTGGTGAACAGTCTCAGGCGTCAGGTATTCCTGCAAGGCGCCGCGTCCAGCCATATTCATGCTGATCCGTTTGTCATGGCGCCGGCGCCAAAGGTCAATTGATTCAGGCTTGCGCCCTCAGATCCAGCGCCTGTGCCTCCTTCCGCGCCACGCTGTGATGGCGCCCGTAGAAGTAATACACCACGATGCCAATCAGCATCCAGATAATCAGCCGCAGCCAGGTACCCAGGGGCAGCGAGAGCGCCAGGATGCCGCAGCAGATCACGCCGCCGCTACAGACGAACCAGGGCGCGGGGACTTTGAACGGGCGCGGTACGTCGGGGCGGGTATAGCGCAGCACCAGGACGCTGGCGCTGACCAGGGTGAAGGCGATCAAGGTGCCGATCGACACCAGTTCGGCGAGCAGGCCGATGGGAAAGAGGCCGGCCATCAAAGCGGCCACGCCGCCGGTGATGAGCGTGGCGACGTGCGGCGTTTTGTTCTTCGGATGCACGCTGCCGAGTACGGCGGGCAAGAGACCGTCGCGCGACATGGCGAGCAGGATGCGCGATTGGCCGAGAATCAGCACCAATACCACCGACGTCAGCCCCGCCAATGCGCCAAACACCACGAAGGGCGAGAGCCAGCGTAGCCCCTCATGCGCGTTGAGCGCCACCGCTACCGGCGCGGCGGTGTTGAGGTCGGGATAGGGCACCAGCCCGCTCAGCACGGCGGACATCAAGACAAACAGCACGGTACAAATGATCAGGCTCGCCAAGAGGCCAAAGGGCAGGTCGAAGGAGGGCTTGCGCGCTTCTTGCGCGGCGGTGGTCACCGCGTCGAAACCGATATAGGCGAAGATGAGCACGCTGGCGGCGCGGAAAATGCCGGACCAGCCGAAGTTGCCCCAGTCGCCGGTGTTCTCGGGGATGAAGGGCGTCCAGTTGCTGGGGTTCACATAGAAAGCGCCGAAGCCGATGATGGCCAGAATCACCGCGACCTTGACGATCACGATCACGGTATTGACGAAGGAGCTTTGGGTGATGCCGATGTAACAAATCCAAGTGACGAACAGCGCGATGCCTACCGCCGGCAGGTTGAGAATGTCGCCGGTCAATACGATGGACACTCCGTCATCCAAGGTGGTGAAGGGCGCGTTGGTGAGCGAAGCGGGCAGTTGAATGCCGAACAATTCCAGAAACGAGGTGAAATAACGCCCCCAGCCTACCGACACGGTGCCCGCGGCGAACATGTATTCCAATAACAAATCCCAGCCGATGAACCAGGCGGCGAATTCGCCAAGCGTGGCGTAGCTGTAGGAATAGGCCGAGCCCGACACGGGCGCCATGGCGGCGAATTCGGCGTAACACAGCCCCGCGAAGCCGCAGGCGATGCCAGCGAGAATGATGGAGATGACGACCGCCGGCCCTGCGTGTACCGCGGCTTCGAGACCGGTCAACACGAAAATCCCGGTGCCGATGACGCAGCCAATCCCCAGCGCAGTGATCTGCCAGGGGCCGAGCGAGCGTTTGAGTTGTGAATTTTGGTATTCGCGCTGAATGGAATCGAAGGATTTGGTGATGAATAGTTTTGATCGCATGGCGTTGGTCTTGTCATGGGCTGGAATGGGATATGCCAGCGTGGAATAGGGCGGAGATTAACCGCTCAGGGCCACAGCGTCCATGTTCTTGTGGGAGAGATCTTGCGCGAGTGCGCCGGATCAAATGCGGCATGGGTCAGTTTGCGCCGGGAGGCAAGTTCCAGTAGTGTTCCGGCACTTACTCTGGCCAGGGAAGAAGCCGATGCAAAGCCGCGTAAAAAGCCTTTTCGAACGCTATGAGCGCGCCTTCAATCAGGCGCTCGCTGGCCAGGAGGACATGGACGAAATCGCCGCGTTCTATACCAATGAATTCATCGCCGCCTCGCCCGCTGGCGTCATGGGCGGCAAGAACGACGCACAGCTCAGGCAAGTGATGACGCAAGGCTATGCCTATTACCGCCAGATCGGCACGCGGGCGATGCGGGTGCGCGAGATTCGTATTGCGCCGATAGATGAGCAGCATTGCATTGCCCATGTTGGCTGGCGGGCGATTTATAGAAAAGCTCAGGAAGCGGCGGAAATCGTGATTGAATTCGAGGTTCACTACCTGGTCCAATTATTGAACGGCACGGCGAAAATTTTTGGCTGGATCGCCGGTGACGAACAAGCGCTACTGCGCGAACGCGGCATCATCTGAACATTCACACAGACGGACGACACTTATGCAGCACAAGGAAAAAATCGCGGGGCTCTTGGAAAACCTGCATGAAAAATACGCCACCAGCGACACCAGCGCCGAACAGGACGCGCTGATGACGCAACTGCAAGCGCAACTGAGCGACTGGCAAGGCCCGCCGCCTGCTGATGGTTCGGTGATTACGACTGCTGAGTTGTTGATTGAGGCGTTGGAGGAAAATCACCCGCATATTAGCGGCGTATTGCGCGAGCTGGTGGATGCGCTGGGGCGTATTGGGATTTGAAATTTGCTGGTTGTCCCTTCACCCTCGTCATGGCCCGGCTTGACCGGGCCATCCATTTCACGTTCGCGGTGTTGGGCTTCGCTTCGCTCAGCGCCAACCTACCCGCTCGTCATTACACTTGTGGATGGCCCGGACACGCCGGGCCATGACAAAGGAGAAATGAGCCTTCCAGCGCCGTGGCGGAATGACGCAAAAGCACTCAATTACCGCCAATCGGCCTGCCTTCGGTATCAAGTTCCACGATCGGATAACCAAGCTCGGCCAGTGAATTGTAGATGCTGGCTTTATCACCCACCACCAGAATAATCATGCTTTCCACCGGCAGGTGAGTGCGCGCCAAGTTATTGACGCGCTCCATGCTGAGATTGCTGATGATGTCTTGCTGCTGGCGCACGAAATCGGCGGGTAACTGATAAGTCAAAATCTGTTGGAGCAGGTTGGCTTTTTGGCCGGGCGTTTCGTAATCGAGCGCTTCGCTCTGGCCGATGGCGTCCTTGGTGAACTGCAATTCCGCCGCGGTGATGCCGCTGTCGCGGTAGTTGGTCATTTCAGTGATGAACTGGCGCACGGAGTCGGCGCTGGTATCCACTCGCACGCTGGCCGAGGCGGTGAAGGGGCGCGGCAGTTTGCTGGCGCTGAAGTTGCTGCGGGCGCCGTAGGTATAGCCTTTGTCCTCGCGCAGGTTGAGATTGATGCGGCTGGAGAAGGCGCCGCCGAGGATGTAGTTCATCAAGTCGCGTTCAAAATATTCGCCGGTGGCGCTATAGGGCAGCGCGGTCATGTAGCCGATGCGGATTTCCGATTGCGGCGCTTGCGGTTTGTCCACCAGATACAGCGTCAGGCCCGGCAATTGCGGCGTGGGCGGCTGTTCGCGGCGCGTGACGCTGGCGTCTGGCAGGTTTTGCAGAAAACCGAGTTTGCCGAGAATTTCCTCCTGGCTGATTTCGCCGACCACCGTGACTTGCAGCGCGCCAGCCACCAGCGCCTCTTGGCTGAAGTTGTTGATGTCGTCGAGCGTGAGCGTGGATAGCGTGGCTTCGGTGCCGTCGGAGGACACGGCGAACGCATGGTCTTCGCCGTAGATCAGTTTGTTGTAGACGTTGTTGGCGATCGTGGTGGGCTGTTCCTTGCCGGCTTCGATGCCTTCGATATATTGCTGGCGCACGCGGTCGAGATCGGCCTGGGTGAAATCGGAGCGGAACAAACGTTCTTCAAGCAGCGCCAGGGTGGCGTCGAGATTGTCGCGCAGGCTGCTCATGGTGATGACGGTGTTTTCCGGGCCGGCGCTGACGTTGATGTTGCTGCCGAGTTTGCGCAATTCGATTTCGAATTGTTCGGCGCTGTAGTTCCGCGTGCCTTCGTTCATCAGCGCCGCGGTGAGGCTGGCGAGGCCGTATTGCTCTGGCGCTTCCAATAAATGCCCGCCGTCGAACACCAGCCGCAGATTAACCAGCGGCACTTCATCGCTGGAGGTGCCGATTACCGCGATGCCTTTGTCGAGCGTGGTTTCCCAGAACGCGGGCATGGTGACCAGCGGGCTGGGGCCGGCTTGGGGTTTGATCGAACGGTCAAAATTGGAGACGACTTCGCGCACTTGCAGCGGTTCTTCCGCGCCATCGCTGGCGCGCGAGAGACGCGGCGGAATGTCGTAGTTGTCGGGTTGTGCTTGGCCATTGGGGTCGGCGCTCGGCACCACGCTTTGGATTACCGCCGGCTTGCCTTTGATATAGGTGTCGAACACGCGCAGCACGTCGTCCTTGGTGAGCGCGCGCAGCGCCGCCAATTCGCTTTGGATATGGTCGGGATTGCCGAAGAAAGTCTGGCTGAAGGCCAGTTGCGAGACCTTGCCGCGCACGCTGGCGAGGTTATTGACCAGCGCCGCTTCTTGCGAAGCTTTGAAAATCTGCATGTCCTCATCGCTGATGGAGTCGATGCCGAAGCCGTCGATCACCGCGCGCAGTTCGGTTTCGAACTGGCTCAGCGAAATGCCGGGGAAGGGCAGTACGAAGAAGGTCAATTCGCCGCCGAGCTCCATGCTGTTGTTGAAGCCGCTGGCTTCGATCGCTTTCTGGGTGAGAATGAATTCCTTGTAGAGAAAGGATTTGCGGCCCACGCCGATGATTTGATTGAGCGCTTCGAGCGCGAGGCGGTCGGGGTGGTCGTAGCGCACGGTGGGCCAGGTGAAGAGCAGCGCCGGGAAACGGACGTTGGGGTCCATGTAGGACACATAGCGATCCGCTTCGAGCGTTGGCGCCGGGAAGCTGGCGGAGATGACATCGGGGCCGCGCGGGATGTCGCCAAAATATTTGACTACCAGGTTCATAACATCATCGGTATTGACGTTGCCGCCGATGGTGAGCGTGGCGTTGTTGGGGCCGTACCAGCGCAGGAAGAAACGCTTGAGATCGTCAACCGTAGCGGCGTCGAGATCGTCCGGGTAGCCGATTACCGGCCAGGAGTAGGGGTGTTCGGGCGGATAGAGGGCGGCGCTGTTGACTTCGTTGAAGCGCCCGTAAGGCTGGTTTTCCACGTTCTGGCCGCGTTCGTTTTTGACCGTTGCGCGTTGAATCTCGAATTTTTCCTGCGTCACCGTATCGAGCAAAAAGCCCATGCGGTCGCTTTCGAGCCACAGCATGGTTTCGAGCTGGTTGCTGGGCACTGTCTCAAAATAATTGGTGCGATCGCGGTTGGTGGTGCCGTTCATGGTGCCGCCGGCTTCGGTGACGATCTTGAAATGCTCGTCGTCGCCGACATGTTCGCTGCCTTGGAACATCATGTGTTCAAAAAAATGCGCGAACCCGGAGCGGCGCGGTTCCTCGCGCGCGGAGCCGACGTGGTAGGTAACATCGACGTGGATCAATGGGTCGGAGTGGTCCTCGTGCACGATGACGGTGAGGCCGTTGTCGAGCATGAATCTGCTGTAAGGAATCAACAGCTCGCCGCTGATGGCGCTGGCGCTATCCACCAGGGTGTAGCCGCTGGCGATGTTGGTTTGTAGCGTCGCTTGCACGGGCACCGTCTCGCTGGAATCAGAGCACGAAACAAGCGCAAGCAGAGCAGTGAAAATGCTGCTGGATAGCGGCGGAGGCGCGCTGAGGCGCAACGAAAACGGCATGGTGATCTCCTATTCGGTTACGCAGATGGGTCCGCATAATGATTCCAGTGGTTGTCGAGCCGAAGTTATGCGATTAAAGCATAAGGATCAGCATCGGGACAACGTAAGCGACACGCGCTCGCTCTGCCGCTTGACGCCGGTCTGGGTTACCATCACACCGTTCATGGTTATTCATGCGTCTTATGCGTGCATGAGCAAGAAAGATATGTGGAACACAAGATACAGCATTCGAATATGGCGATTCTCTTGATGAAGCTGCGGCAGGTGCCGGAAGACGAGTTGATCGAAATTCTGCGCCTGCTCGATGACCACGCGGTGGATTACTACCAGACCAGCGCCGGGCCTTTTGGGGTGTCCCTGCCGGCCTTGTGGTTGCGCGATGAGGCGCGCGCGGACGAAGTAAAAGGCTTGCTCGACGAGTATGCCGAACGGCGTCAGCGCGAGGCGCGCCAGGCGCAGGCGGCGGAGGTCGCGGCGCGCGGGGAACGCAGGGTGTGGGACATGTTCCGGGAAAGCCCGTTCAAATTCAGTTTGCGCGTGCTGTTGATCGTGTTTTTCGTGTGGCTTTCCGTACATCCGTTTTTTCAGTAGTGGTTTTCAAAGAGGTTTTCAACAGGAGGCAAGCGCATGGCATTACAAACGCAGCCCTTGGGTTTTCACTGGCAGACCAGTGATCCTTTTTTATTTTGCGCTTTTCATCAGGACGATTTTCCACGCGGTAATGACGCCTTCGGCCCCGCCGCCTCGCTGGCGGGGCGCAACATCGGCTCGGATTTTCAACTGCGCGACGGCTGGCGCATGTATCACGGCCACACGGTGCCGGGTTTTCCCAGCCATCCGCATCGCGGGTTTGAAACCGTGACCATTACGCAGCGCGGTTTGGTGGATCATGCCGATTCCTTGGGCGCCGCCGCCCGTTATGGCAACGGCGACGTGCAGTGGATGACCGCCGGGCGCGGCATTCAGCATAGCGAGATGTTTCCCCTGCTCGATCAAGAGGGGGCCAATTCGGCCTTGTTGTTCCAGATTTGGCTCAATTTGCCGGCGCGCGGCAAAATGGTGCCGCCGCATTTCGCCATGTTCTGGGCGGAGCAACTGCCGCAGGTCACCGAATTCGACCAAGCGGGCCGCGCCACTGAGATCGCGCTTATCGCGGGCGATTACAGGAGTGCACGGCACAGCGCTGATGCCCTCAGCCCGCCGCCGCATTCCTGGGCCGCCGATCCCGCCAATGGGGTCTGGATGTGGGTGATAGACATGGCGCCCGGCGCGGTGTGGACCTTGCCTAGAGCGGCGCCTGGCCTTAACCGCAGCCTGTATTTTTTTGAGGGTGAACAACTTTGGCTGGGCGGGGAGCTGGCGGATGAGCCGGTAAAGGTGCAACATGCCTTTTCTTTGCGCTCGGATGCCGCGCAGACCATCACCAACGGTTCACGCGCGGCGCGCATATTGCTGTTGCAGGGCAAGCCAATCGGCGAGCCGGTGGCCAATTACGGGCCGTTCGTGATGAATTCGCGCCAGGAGCTGATGCAGGCTTTCGCTGATTATCAGCGCGACGAGTTTGGCGGCTGGCCTTGGCCGCGCCGCGATCAGGTGCATGGCCGCCGTGGACGTTTCGCGCGTCATGCCGATGGCAGGGAAGAAGAACCGCGCCAGAAGCTGGAATAAATCTGCACGATCTGGCGCGGGTTCATAATGTTGGAGACGGGCACAGGGAGGTCCATCTCATGTTCTACGGCGTGATCTTGGCGGGTGGCGCGTCCAGCCGCATGGGGGAAGACAAGCGGCTATTGTCCTTGCATGGGCAGACGCTGCTCGAACGCGCCGAAGCCTTGCTGGAAGCCGCTGGCGCTGAATTCGTGCTGTTCAGCGGCGCGCAGGTCGAAGGCCGCGCCTGTATTGCCGATACCCATGCCGGCAATGGCCCGCCCGGCGCCGTGCTGAGCGTGCTGGAGCATGTGCGCGAACATTACGGTCTCGATAGCGTCAACCTGCTGTTCGTGCCGGTGGATATGCCGCTCTTGAGCGAGGCCACGCTCAAGCTGCTGTTGGACGCCAGCGTCAACGCCGCCGCCTGCCATTTCGAGAATCAGGTGTTCCCCTGCACCATGAAGGCGACGCCTGACCTGTACATGTACCTGAAGGAGCTTTTCACCGAAGGCAGCGAACTGGGCGGCAAACGCTCGATGCGCGGCATTCTCACTTGGCTGCAAAGCAAGGTGGCGCCCACGGAGGAGATCGCGGAACTCGAATTTCTCAACGTGAACACGCCCGAGGATTGGCGGCGGCTGTTGCAGGTGCAGCGGCTGTGAAGATCCACCGTGAACCTGCCTATTGACCGTCCCGCAATGATGTCATACATTTATGACAGTTTTTGAGGCCATTCCCATGAACACAGACATTCGCATCAATGCTCGCCTGAGCGGCGAGGACGCAGTTCATTTCCAGGAATTGCTCGATCATTACGAGGGCTCGGCTTCCGATCTCTTGCGCGAAGCGCTGCGTGAATACCACGCCGCGCGCCTGCGCCCGAGGCATGATCCACGGCAATTGCTGCAAGCCTATGCTGGCGGCGGCGAAGGTCCGGAAGATCTGTCGGTCGATTACAAGCGTTACCTGAGCGAAGCCTTGGAAGACAAAATGCCGCTGTGGGTGCAAGAAAATAGGCGAGAAGACTGGCGAAAAGACGGGCGAGAAGACAGGAGAGAGGGCGGCGGTGATTCTGGCCGATAGCGGTTTTTGGATCGCGCTGGGCAACCGCCGCGATCGCTACCATGGTGCCGCGCTGACGGCGCTACAGCGCTATTCTGGCGAAGGTTTCGTCACCACCTGGCCAGTGCTGACCGAAGTCACGCATTTGCTGACCACGCGCGTTGGCATATCACAAGCTCTGGAATTCATCGACGCGATCGCCCAAGGCGCCAGCGCCGTGCCCGAGCCACCGGATGATGCGCTCCCACGCGCCGCCGCCTTGATGCGCCGTTACCGCGACCTGCCAATGGACCTCGCCGATGCCTCACTGGTGATCCTGGCCGAGGATATGCACGAAGGCCGCATTCTTTCCACCGACCTGCGCGATTTCTCCGGCTACCGCTGGAAAAATACCCGGCCATTTACCAATTTGATGTTGCCGTAGCTGGCCTCTATCCCAAGGTTTCGCTATACCAAAAGACCTGCCAATTCCTGATATGCCGGGAACTGGCTATCCACGCTTATCAATCGGGCTTGAAGTTCAATCGCCGTAGCAATAATGATGCGATCAACTGGATCTTTGTGATTTTCAACAAGAGAAGCAGCGCGTTCCGCGATGGCGCGCGTCACCGGGATAACATTCACGCCGTATTTTTCGATTTGGTTGAGCCAGTCGGTGATAGGTAACTTGAGCGCGATGCGTTCGTGTTTTACCAGCCAAGTCATTTCCCAGCAGGTCATGGCTGAAACGGCAAGAGAGGCAGCGGTTTCGATAGCGTCCAATTGCCGCCGCTCGAGCTTGCCGGGGGTGCGATTGACCCACCAATAGAGCGCATGGGTGTCGAGAATGAGCATCAGGCAAGCGCATCCCAGTCGCTTTGTGGCGGGCCGCTCAGAATGTCGCCTTGCTCCTCGCCCATGCCGGCTAGCGCTGGCGGGGGAGTGCGCCGTCCGGCGGGCTGGGTGGATTCCCACATCACGATGACGCGAGCGTGTTCGACATGCGCGGGCAGCGCCGCGTCTTGTACGACGAAGCGGTGACCGTCTATTTTGACGATGGTTTCAAGCGCCTGCATGGTGCGTTCTCCTTACGCGATTAGCGCGGGGAATTATAGAGCAATCATGCCGCGCAGCGGCGCAAGGCTCCGGCAACGCGCCAGAGCCTTGCGTGCATTGGCTCGCTTCAGACCGGTTCAGCCACGTTGAGGCGGCTGGCGTTGTAGGCGAGGTATTGCTTCTGCCACTCGGACATCTGTGTGGCGGGTGCGACCTGCACGGCGGTGACTTTGTACTCGGGGCAGTTGGTGGCCCAGTCGCTGAAGTCGGTGGTGATGACGTTGGCGCCCGTCGCTGGCATGTGGAAGGTGGTGTAGACCACGCCCGGCTGCATGCGCTCGGAGATTTTGGCGTGCAGCGTGGTTTCGCCTTTGCGGCTTTTCAGCGTGATCAGGGCGCCGTCCTTGATGCCGCGTTCCTCGGCGTCGTGCGGGTGGATTTCCAGCACGTCTTCCGGATGCCAATTGTTGTTGGCGGTGCGGCGGGTCTGCGCGCCGACGTTGTACTGGCTGAGAATGCGGCCAGTGGTGAGGATCAGCGGGAATTTCGGCGTGACTTTTTCCTCGGTGGGCACGAATTCGGTGACCACGAACAAGCCCTTGCCGCGCACGAAATGGTCGATGTGCATGATCGGCGTGCCATTGGGCGCGGCGTCGTTGACTGGCCATTGCAGGCTGCCTTCGCTGTCGAGGCGTTCGAAGCTGACCAACTGGAAGCTCGGCGTCAGCGCGGCGATTTCGTCCATGATGTCGGCGGCGTCGCCGTAGTGCATGGGGTAGCCCATGGCGGTGGCGATTTCCGCCGGAATTTGCCATTCATGCTTGCCGGTTTTGGGCGCCATCACCGGGCGCACGCGGCCGATGCGGCGTTCGGCGTTGGTGAAGGTGCCGTCTTTTTCGAGGAAGGAGGTGCCGGGCAGGAACACATGCGCGAACTTGGAGGTTTCGTTGAGGAACAAGTCGCACACAACCAGACATTCCAGATTTTCCAGCGCCGCTTCCACATGCTGGGTATTGGGGTCGGACTGCGCGATGTCCTCGCCTTGCACGAACATGCCCTTGTAGTCGCCGCGGATGGCGGCGTCGAACATGTTGGGGATGCGGTAGCCGGGCTCGGGATCCTGCGCTACGCCCCAGGCATTGGAGAACAATTGGTTGACTTGCGGATCGGCGACCGAGCGGTAGTCGGAGAATTCATGCGGGAAGGAGCCCATGTCGCAGGAGCCTTGCACGTTGTTCTGCCCGCGCAGCGGGTTGACGCCAACGCCGCTTCTGCCGATGTTGCCGGTGAGCATGGCGAGGTTGGCCATGCCGATTACCATGGTGGAGCCTTGCGAATGTTCGGTAACGCCCAGTCCATAATAGATCGAGGCGCGCGGCGCCTTGGCGTAGCGGCGCGCGGCTTCGCGCACGGCGGCGGCGTCGCCGCCCAATAAATGCGCCACCGCTTCGGGCGAGTTGCGTTCTTCCTTGATGAAACTCAGCCATTCCTCAAAGGCGGCGAGATCGCAGCGTTCCTTCACGTAATCCCAATCAGCGAGATTTTCGCTGACGATGGTGTGCGCCAGCGCGTTGATCAGCGCGACGTTGGCGCCGGGGACGAGCGGAATATGGATGCTGGCTTTGATGTGCGGCGAATCAACCAGATCAATGCGGCGCGGGTCGCAGACGATGATCTCGGCGCCCTGGCGCAGGCGTTTTTTCATGCGCGAGGCGAATACCGGGTGGGCGTCAGTGGGATTGGCGCCGATCAGGAGCACCAAATCGGTATCCTCGACGCTGACGAAGTTCTGCGTGCCGGCGGAGGTGCCGAGAGTTTTCTTCAGGCCAAAGCCGGTGGGCGAATGGCACACGCGGGCGCAGGTGTCGGTGTTGTTGTTGCGGAAGGCGGTGCGGATCATTTTCTGTACCACCCAGACTTCTTCGTTGGTGGTGCGTGAGGAGGTGATGCCGCCAATCGATTTGCGACCGTATTTTTCCTGAATTTCCAAGAAGCGTTTGGCGCTGAACTGGATGGCTTCGTCCCAGCTTACTTCTTGCCAGGGGTCGGAGGTTTTGGCGCGAATCATCGGCTTGAGGATGCGGTCCTTGTGCGTGGCGTAACCCCAGGCGAAGCGGCCTTTGACGCAGCTATGGCCATCATTGGCCTCGCCGCTCTTGGCCGGCACCATGCGCACGACCTGGTCGCCTTTCATGTCGGCGCGGAAGGTACAGCCTACGCCACAATAGGCGCAGGTGGTTTCCACCGCGTGTTCGGGCGTGCCAAGTTCGATTACGGACTTTTCGTTCAAAGTTGCGGTGGGGCAGGCTTGCACGCAGGCGCCGCAGCTTACGCATTCGGAATTGAAGAAACCTTCGTCGATGCCGGCGCTGACCTTGGAGCGGAAGCCGGTGCCATCAATGGTCAAGGCGAAGGTGCCTTGCACTTCCTCACAGGCGCGCACGCAGCGCGAGCAGACGATGCACTTGCTGGCTTCGAAAGTGAAATAAGGGTTGCTCTCGTCTTTTTTGGCCTGGAAATGATTGGCGCCTTGCTGGCCGTAGCGCACTTCGCGCAGGCCCACGGCGCCAGCCATGTCCTGCAATTCGCAGTCGCCGTTGGCGGAGCAGGTGAGGCAGTCGAGCGGGTGATCGGAGATGTACAGTTCCATCACGCCCTTGCGCACTTTGGCCAGTTTGGCGTTTTGCGTGGTGACTTTCAGGCCCGGTTCCACCGGCGTGGTGCAGGAAGCGGGCATACCGCGGCGGCCTTCGATTTCCACCAGGCACAAACGGCAGGAGCCAAAGGGTTCCAGATTGTCGGTGGCGCAGAGTTTTGGAATGCCGATACCAGCGAGTTTGGCGGCGCGCATGATGCTGGTGCCTTTGGGCACGGTGACGGACACGCCGTCGATCACCAGCGTCACGAGTTCTGTACTGACGCTTTGGGGCGTGCCGAAATCAACTTCGGGCGGCGCCAGTTGCGGATCGAAAATGATGGGAGCGAGGCTGGTGGGACCATTGACGATGGAGTTCATTGAAAATCCCCTTTGAAGTGTTTGACTGCGCTCATGACTGGTACTGGCGTAAGGCCCCCCATCGCGCACAGGGAGGCTACTTCCATGGTTTCACACAAGTCCTTGAGAATGAGGTGCTGTGCTTCACGTTCCTGTTCACTGTTGGCGCTGACGATGCGGTCGATGGTTTCCATGCCGCGGGTCGAACCGATGCGGCAGGGCGTGCATTTGCCGCAGGATTCCACCGCGCAGAATTCCATCGAAAAACGCGCCATGCGCGCCATGTTCACGCTGTCGTCGAAAACCACCACGCCGCCGTGGCCCAACATGCCGCCGGCCTTGGCGAATTCTTCGTAGTCGCAGGGCGTATCGAGCAGGCTGGCGGGGAAATACGCGCCCAAGGGGCCGCCCACTTGTACCGCGCGCAGCGGGCGGCCGGTGGCGGTGCCGCCGCCGAAGTCTTCGATCAACTGGCGCAGGCTGAGGCCAAAGGCTTTTTCCACCAGGCCGCCGCGCTTGATGTTGCCGCCAAGCTGAAACGGCATGGTGCCAAGGCTGCGGCCACGGCCAAAATTGGCGTAATGCTTGGCGCCTTTTTCCAGAATGACCGGTATAGTCGCCAGCGAAATCACGTTATTGACCACGGTGGGCTGGCCGAACAAACCTTTGAGCGCGGGCAAGGGCGGTTTGAAACGGATCTGGCCGCGCTTGCCTTCGAGCGATTCGAGCAGCGAGGTTTCCTCGCCGCAAATATAAGCGCCGGCGCCCATGCGGACTTCGATGCTGAAACTGTGCGCGCTGCCGGCTACGTTGTCGCCGAGGAAGCCGGCGGCTTCGGCGTTGGCGATGGCTTCGAGCAGAATGGTGCGCGCCAGCGGGTATTCGGAACGCAAATAGATGTAACCCTTGGTGGCCCCTACCGCGATGCCGGCGATGGTCATGCCTTCGATCAAGGACAGCGGGTCGCCTTCCATCAGCATGCGGTCGGAGAAGGTGCCGCTGTCGCCTTCGTCGGCGTTGCAGACGATGTATTTTTGCTCGCTTTGCGCCTTGGCTACGGTCTGCCACTTGATGGCGGTGGGGAAGCCCGCGCCGCCGCGGCCACGCAGGCCGGAGTCGAGCACTTCCTGAATGATGCCGCTCGAATCCTTGGCGAGCGCGTGTTCGAGACCTTTATAGCCACCCAGGCGACGGTACTCCGCTACCGAGGTGGCGTCGATCAAACCGCAGCGGGCGAAGGTGAGGCGTTCTTGATTAGCGAACCAGGGCAGTTTTTCCACCTCGCCCAAACGTAAGGGGTGCTCGCCGCCTTGCAGAAAACCGGCGGAAAACAAGCTGGCGACATCCTCGACCTGTACCGGGCCGTAGCCGATGCGGCCCTGCGCGGTTTCGACTTCAACCAAAGGTTCCAAAAAGCAGGCGCCGCGCGAGCCGTTGCGCAGGATTTGTACCTCGATGCCATGCAGCCTGGCGCCGGTGGCGATGGCGCCGGCCAGTAATTCGCCGCCGAGGGAAGCGGCGGTGGTTTCGCGGGGAACGTAGATGCGGATGCTCATCTTAATTGCTCCCTTTGGCGCTGGCGGCCAACATGCTGGCGAGTTCCTGAAAGCGCTCTGGCGTTACGCGGCCATAGTTTTGCTGGTCCACCATCACGCTGGGCGAGCAGGCGCAGTTGCCGAGGCAGTAGACGGGTTCCAGGGAGAACAGGCCGTCGGCGCTGGTCTGGTGGAAATCGCAGCCAAGCTGCTCTTTGATGGCCTGAGTCAATTCCACCGCGCCCATCGCCTGGCAGGCTTCGGCTTGGCACACGCGCAAGGTGTAAGCGCCGGGTTTGCTGCGGCGGAAGTCATGGTAAAAACTGGTGACCCCATGCACTTCGGCGCGCGACAGGTTGAATAGTTTAGCCAGCATCGGCATGGCGGCTTCGTCAACGTAGCCGAAGGTGGCCTGTAATTCGTGCAGGGCTTCGATCAGCGCGCCCGGCTGATCCTTGAATCGTTGCACCGCCAAAGTGGCCCGTTCCAGGGAGAATTCCTGGTAGCGGGCGGGAGTTACCACTTGCATCATGGGAAAGCGCCATTGTTGGAGGGGGTGTGGTGAGCTTGCGCCGCCGAGCCCCAAGTAAAAGTTATTATTGATAAAAGACTACGGTCAAAAGACCTAACTGCTCGACAGCCGAACAGCATGGTTCGGTCAATTCTAACACGCTTGCTTTCACGCCAAGCAACTATACAAGCCAAGCCGCCATATCAGAAGTCACTAAGACAACTGTCTTAAGGAGAGATCAACGTAAAACGAGGCGGGCAGGTGTCACCATCTTAATACCAATATTGCGGGTAGTGCTTACCTTTTCGGCAGTTGTTGAAGATAAGCCCAACAATAACTAAACCTACTGCACCGAGTAGAGTGGGGGCGATAAGGAAATCCCAGTTGTGGAGCGAAAGCATAATAATTACCGGGTTGGATCCTGCAGGAGGATGA
>JAITMI010000037.1 GCA_031277435.1 Pseudomonadales bacterium | reverse complement strand
CAACCCTCCCCCGTAAACGGGGGAGGGGGTAACGTAAATTTTTAACCGGAAAAACACCATGTTGTGGCTCAAACTAGCCTGGAAAGAAATCCGCAACAACTTCAAATTCAGCCTGTTCTTCGTGCTGAACTTGAGCATCGGCCTGATCGGCTTCATCGCGCTCGACTCCTTCAAGCAGTCGATTGATGAGCATTTGCGCAACAATTCCAAATCCATTCTCACCGCCGACGTACAGATTTCCTCGCGCCAGCCGCTAAGCCCGCAAGACGCCGCGCTGGCCGAAAGTTTATTCAACGGCGACTTCGCAAGCAGCGACCAAATCTCCTTTCTCTCCATGGTCGCCGGCAACGGCAACTCCCGCATGAGCCAGATCATCGGCATCGACGCCAGCTATCCGCAATACGGCGACATTATTTTGGAACAAAGCGGCTCCGTGCTCGACAGCCAGGCCCGCGCCGCGCTGATCGCCAACAATGAAGTATGGGTAGCGCGCGATCTCATGGTCATCCTGGGGCTCGGCATCGGCGACCAGCTCAAGATCGGCGATGTCAGCTTCACCATCAGCGACACCATTCTCGCCGACCCCAGCAGCACCATCAGCGTCATGACCAGCTTCCCCGCCATCTACATGAGCCTCGCCTCGGTGGAGTCCACCGGCCTCATCCAGCTTGGCAGCCGCATCAGTTATTCGCGCTTTTACAAACTCCCCGGCAACTTCAATGTCAGCAATCTGGAACGGAATTTCCGCAATCTCCTGCGCGCCACCAGCGGCGACCCGCGCCGCATCAGCCTCACCACGCACGAAGAAGAAAGCGAAGACCTCGGCGAAATCCTCGGCTACATGAACGATTATCTCGGCCTCATCGCCTTGATCGCGCTGTTTCTCGCTGGCGTTGGCGCCGCGTACCTGTTCCGCAGCTTCTTTACCAGCCGCTTCCGCGACATGGCCATTCTCATGTGCCTCGGCGGCACGCCGCGGCAGGCGTACTTGATGACGCTGGTGCAAATCACCCTGCTCGGCACGCTCAGCGCCGCGATCGCCAGCGCCATCGCCTGGCTCGCGCTGCCGCTGTTGCCCGAATTGTTCGACGGTTTTCTACCGCGCGGTTTCAATAACGATATGGACGGCAATTCCCTGCTGCTCGCGCTCCTGCTCGGCACGCTTGGCAGCCTCATTTGCTGTTTACCGATTTTGTCGAAAATTTATGATTTGAATCCCATCGCGCTGTTTCACGAAAACGTGCAACCGGCGCCCGTGCAGGGCCACTGGCGCCGCCATCTCGCCAGCTACGCGCCGATCCTGCTGGTGTTCTGGGGTTTGGCGGTATGGCAGGCCGATTCGCTAGAAATCGGCACGCTGTTCGTCGCCGGTTTTCTCGCCGCCATCGGCATACTCGGGGGCATCGCCTGGCTGATATTGCGAGCCTGCGGGCGTTTTTCCAACACATCACAAGTCACGCGCAAACTCGCGCTGCGTAATTTGGAACGCAATCGTCTTGGCGCGCTGTCCTGCTTCCTCGCCATCGGTTTGGGCGCGCTGTTAATCAATTTGATTCCGCAAATTCAAAAAGGGCTGCAAGAAGAAGTCACCAATCCCACCTCGTTTCAGGTGCCGGATTTTTTCATGTTCGACATTCAGGAAGAACAACTGGGCGAGCTGCAAAGCCTGCTGGCGCAGCGCGGTTACGCGCTGTCTTTTCTGTCGCCGATGATCCGCGCGCAGCTCGACTCGGTAAATGGCGTGGTGATCGGCGGCGTTGATGAAACGCCGGACGAACAACTGGTGCAGCGCCGCATGTACAACCTCACCTATCAGGACGCGATGAAGGAATCCGAAACCTTGATTGAGGGCACGACCTGGAACGGCGCCTGGGATTTCAATTCGCCAGAATTGCCCGGCATTTCCCTGGAAGAAAATTTCGCCCGCCGCATGGGGTTTGAGATCGGCGACGTGCTCGGTTTCGACGTGCAAAGCGTGCCGGTGGAAGGCCGCGTGATGAACACGCGCAAGGTGGATTGGAACAGTTTTCAACCGAATTTTTTCATCTCGTTCCAGCCCGGCGTGCTCGACCCCGCGCCCAAGACCATCGTCGCCGCCATCGCCGCCGTGGCGGAAGAGGACCGCATTGCGGTACAAAACAGCATCGTCAGCGCCCTGCCCAACATCAGCGTCATCAACGTGACGCAGATCGTGGCGCGGCTGCTCGACATCACCGACCAGATCAGTTGGGCGATCCGCGTGATGGCCTATCTGTCGATCTGCGCCGGCTTGGTGGTGCTCTTCTCCATCGCGCGTTACGAAGTGAAATCGCGCTTTTGGGAAATCAATTTATTGAAAATTCTCGGCGCCAATTTTCACGACGTAAAAGGCATGGTGCAGATCGAATTCGGCATTCTCGGCTTTTGCGCCGCGCTATCCGGCGTAGTGCTGAGCCTGGCCATGAGCTGGACTATTTCCTGGGTAGTATTCGACAACCTCTGGCGCTTCTCCGCCGGCTTCACCGTGTTCAGCGTACTCGCCATCAGCGCGCTCAGCGTCCTCACCGCGCTCATCGCCACTCTCGGCGTACTGCGGCAAAAACCGCTGGAGCTGCTCAGAGCGGTGTGACATGCCAGAGGATAAATACACGCAATTCCATAATCGCCTGAGCAAAGTCTATCAGCACCGGCGCAAGAAGGCGGCGCAGCAGGGGGTGAGTTGTTACCGGCTTTACGATCTCGATTTGCCGGAATTTCCCTTCGCCATCGACCTGTACGAACAGCAACTTTATGTTGCTGAATATCAGCGGCAACATTCGCTCAATCCCTGGCAATACGCACAGTGGCTAGAGCAAAGCTGCCGGGTGATGAGCGAAGTGCTGGCGTTGCCGCGTGAGCATATTCATCTGAAACGGCGCGAGGTAATCGCTGAGCGGCAGCAGCAATATCAGCGCGGCGCCCACACCAATGCGCGCTTCGCGGTGCAGGAACATGGGCTGCGGTTTTGGGTGAATCTCGATGATTATCTCGATACCGGGCTGTTTCTCGACCACCGCCCCACGCGGCTGAAAGTACGCGAGCAAAGCCGCGCTAAGCGCGTGCTCAATCTTTTTGCGTATACGGGTTCGTTTTCGGTGTACGCGGCGGCTGGCGGCGCGCGCGAGGTGACGACGGTGGATTTGTCCAACACCTATATCGATTGGGCGCGGGATAATTTCACGCTCAATCATTTGGCGCCAGAAGCGCACGATTTCATCGTGGCCGACGTCATGGTCTGGCTGCCAGAGCAGAACGGCGCGCAATACGACCTGATCGTGTGCGACCCGCCCACCTTCAGCAACAGCAAAAAAATGCGCGGCGTGTTCGACGTGCAGCGCGATCACCCAGCGCTGATCAACCA
>JAITMI010000050.1 GCA_031277435.1 Pseudomonadales bacterium | reverse complement strand
GGAATGTGCATCTTGCGGTAGTAACCGGCCAGGCTGCCATCCCGCTCGAACACCAGCGCGGTGTTGTGGAACACGCCCGGCGCGCGTTTTTCGAAGATGCCGCCCACCAATACCACCTTGTATTTGCGCGCCAGCGCTGACAAATGCTGAGCGCTGGGGCCATCCAGCGCTTCAGCCAGATCGAACAGCGCTGGATCCTCCACCTGACAAAAATAATGCGTGGTATGCAATTCTTGCAGCAGCACCAGTTGCGGCGCCTGCTCACGGCACAGTTGTTCCAAAAGGCGCTCGGTTTCCGCCAGGCTCCTCGCCTTGTCCGGCCAGGCTTGTTGCTGAATGAGACCCACTCGCAGTGTACTCATGCCAAAATGTCCTTGTATTGAGGGTAATTGTTACCTTCACGCATTATTCAAACTGCCGCGCGGCAATTGCATGGTGGCGCAGTGCGGCCCGCCAAACTGGCGGATCAGGTTGCCGCCGGGCACTGGCAAGAGACGCTTGCCGGGGAAGCAGGTTCCCAGCGCGGTGAGCGCCTGGGCGTCCTCTGCGCAATCGAAAACTGGCACCAGCACCACCTCGTTGACGATCAGAAAATTGACGTAACTCGCCGGCAGCCGCGCGCCTTCCTCGCTGTAACGCGCTTCGGGCAGTTCGATTGGCACGCAGCGATACGGGCGGCCATCCGGCTGACGCAGCGCCAAGACCTGCTCCCGCATCGCCGCCAGCGCTTGATGATGCACGTCGTCCTCGCGCGAACAGGCGAGATAGGCAATGGTATCCGGCGCGCAGAAACGCACCAGGTTGTCGATGTGGCTGTCGGTGTCATCGCCGAGCAAGGCGCCCGCCGTGATCCACTGTATCCGTTCAAGGCCAAGCTGACCGAGCACGAAGGCTTCCACCGCCGCTTTGCCATAGCCCTGATTGCGATTGCTGTCGAGCAGGCAATGCGCGGTCGTGAGCAAAGTCCCCTGCCCGTCCGTCTCGATGCTGCCGCCTTCAAGTTCGTAATCCACGCTCCGTAGCGGCGCGCGCCACAGCCCTTGCAGCCGCTGGTTGATGCCGTTATCCAGGCCGGCATCGTATTTGTCGCCCCAGCCCTTGAACTGAAAATCGAGCAGCGTCAGTTCCCCCGCGCGCCGCACCGCTACCGGCCCGTAGTCGCGGCACCAGGTATCGTTGTAGGGTGCCTGCACGAAACGCGGCGCATGATGGCAAGCGTGCCCAAGCTGCTCACGAATCAATATCTCATGCGTCGCGTCCTGACACAGGATCAAGGGTCTGGCGCTGGTGGCGATGGCCGCGGTCAAGGCCACGTAATCGGCTTGAATCGGCGCCAGCCACGGTTGCCAATCCGTGCTTTCGTGCGGCCAGGCCAACAGCACCGCCTCGAGGTCCGCCCATTCTTCGATCATGCCTTCACGCACATTCATCTCCTTGTTCATCCGCTCAAGGCACCAGCACGATGCTGCCGGTAGTGCGGCGCGCTTCGAGGTCGGCTTGGGCGCGCGCCGCGTCGGCCAGCGGATACGCCTCGCTTACCGTCACCCGCACCTTGCCTTGCTTGACTACCTTGAACAATTCGCTCGCCGCCGCGCGCAATTGCGCTGGCGTGCGCACGAAGTCGAACAAGGTGGGCCGCGTCATAAATAGCGAGCCCTTCTGCGCCAAAAGCGCGGGGCTGAACGGCGGCACCGGGCCGGAGGCATTGCCAAAGCTGACGAACAATCCAAAACGTTGCAGACAATCGAGCGACGCCGGAAACGTCGCGGCGCCCACCGAGTCATACACCACCGGCACGCCCTCGCCCTGGGTGAATTTTTTGACCGCTTTCACGAAATCCTGGCGTGAATAATCGATCACCAGATCGCAGCCCAAAGCGCGCGCCAGCTTGGCCTTGCCCGCTGAGCCCACAGTACCGATCACGGTGGCGCCCAGCGCCTTCGCCCACTGCACCATGATTTGCCCCACACCACCAGCCGCGGCATGAATCAAAATCGTGTCCTCTGCGCCCACCCGGTAAACCTGCCGCAACAAATAATGCGCCGTCAGCCCCTTCAACATCATGCCGGCCACCGTGCGCGGCTCAAGCCCGCGCGGCACTTTTACCAAACGGTCGGCGGCGACGTTCACCACCTCGGCGTAACAGCCCGACCCGGCGGTCGCGCTCGCCACCAGTTCGCCCACGCTGAATTCGCTGACATTCTTGCCCAGCGCCTCGACCACGCCGCACATCTCACCGCCCGGTACATAAGGCAGCGGCGCCTGGTACAGCCCGGTGCGCTGATAGATATCGACGAAATTGACCCCGCTCGCCAAAACCCTCACCCGCACTTCATCGGCGCGCGGCTTGCGCGAATCCTGCTCCGTCATTTGCAAGACCTCGGGGCCGCCGTTATGGCTGATGAGGATGGCGCGATGCGGGGCTTGGCTCATGGTTTGATCTCCGGTTGCTGAGGCCGCGCAGTATACCAAGACTGTGTTGCGGCTCTTGGGTGAATACATCTCACGCTCTTACTCTCTCCCACTCTCTCACTTGGCGCTATCTGGTGGATACCCGATAATGCGCCAGCGCCCAAGACTCCGGGCGCGCTGCAACCGGCGCAGGATGCCGCCCGGCTTTATCGTCATTATGTCCACTCTCCAAGCCACCGAGGTTTCACCATCGCGGCGGCAACACAAGCGTTTGTTGCAATCGCTGGCCGCTTCGCAAAAGGAAGCGGTGGCCTCGTCGGCGATGACCGCCACCTGCGACAACTTCACCAACGCCTTTGCCCTGCACCTGCGCGCCAGCAGTTTGCAGATGGGGTTTTTGACTGCGTTTCCGCCGCTCTTGGGTTCCTTGATGCAATTGGTGTCGGTCTGGCTCGGCACGTATCTGACGCGGCGGCGCCTGGTGCTCTTTACCGCCATGCTGCAAACCCTGCTGATGTTCGGCTTCGCCCTGCTCGCCGCCTGGCGCCGCCCCAATCTGGCGCAGATATTGATCCTGCTGGTGATTCTCTATCAATGCAGCTCGCACATGATCCAGCCGCAGTGGCGCGCCTGGATGGGCAGCATGGTGCCGCAGCGGCAGCGTGGCCGTTTTTTCGCCGGGCGCAGCCGCCTCACCATGGGCGCCTCGCTGGCGGTGTTCATCGCCGGCGGCGGTTTCATGAGCATCGCCGCCAGAGAGGGTCTCGCCTGGATGGGTTTTTGTCTGCTGTTTCTGGTCGCCGCGCTTGGCCGCGCCTTGTCCTGTTATTTTTTGTGGCGCATGCACGACCCGGACCCAGAGCCGCAAGCCACTTCCTCCAATCAATTCTTCAACACGCTGCGCGTATTTCCGCAAGCGCTGAGCGATCGCACCTTTCGCAACTACACGTTCTATTTCGCGGGAATGCAAGGCGCGGTGGCGGTATCAGCGCCGTTCTTCGCCGTGTACATGCTCAACGAATTAGACTTTACCTATTTCGAATACACCTTGAATCTGGTGGCTTCCATCGCCACGCAATTTTTGATGCTGCGGTATTGGGGCAAGGTCAGCGACCGCCACGGCACCCGTTTCGTCATGCTGGTGAGCAGCGTCGCGATTCCGTTCTTGCCGGTGCTGTGGCTGTTTTCGCCCAATCAGTTTTATCTCTTGCTGGTGCAGGTGGTCTCTGGCTTGGCCTGGAGCGGCTTCAACCTCACCACCGCCAATGACCTGTACGACATCCGCCCGCATCACACCAAGTTCGCCGCCTATGCCGCGATCCAATCCATTTGCGCCGCCATCGCGATTTTCATTGGCGGCATCAGTGGCGGTTATCTCGCCGCCAACGCGGACGAAATCAGCGCCATGTTGCCCTGGCCGCCGGGTTCGGCGCTGTTTTTAGTGTTCATCGCCAGCGGCGTACTGCGCGCCGCCGTGCTCTTGTGGTTCGTGCCGCGCGCCGAGGAACCGCGCATCCGCACCCGGCCCCAATTACTGCAACTCATCTTCCGCGTGGCGCGCTACAACTCGATTTCCGGCGTGGTGCTGGACTGGCTCACGGTGACCGACAAGCGCCAGGACGACGACTCCAAAACGCGCTAGACCGCGCCACGGCGCGCGTTTATGCTCAGCTCTGACGCTTTACCAGGAACCCCCATGAGTCTCCACATCCTCGTTACCGGCGGCACTTTCGACAAGGAATACGATGCCGTAAGCGGTCAACTGTGTTTCAACGATACGCATCTGCCGCAATTGCTGGCGCAAGCGCGCTGCCAGTTTGCCTTTCCCATCACCACGTTGATGCTCAAGGACAGTCTGGATCTGGACGATGCCGACCGCGAAGTCATCGCGCGCGCCTGCCACTGGGTGTCACAGCAGCGCATCGTGCTCATCCACGGCACCGACACCATGACCGATACCGCCGAAGCGCTGGTCAGGGAAGGGCTTGGCAAAACCGTCGTGCTCACCGGCGCGATGGTTCCCTACGTTTTTGACCAATCAGACGCCCTGTTCAACCTGGGCAGCGCCATGAGCCTGGCGCAGGTATTGCCAGCGGGCGTCTACATCGCCATGAATGGCGAAGTCTTTCGCTGGGACAAAGTACGCAAGAACCGCGAGCTGGGGCGTTTTGAAGCCATCTAGCTCTAAAATTTGAATGCACATCACAAAAATGGAAGCGCCATGAACCAAGCCGCCGCCGTGCCCGAACTCGAACTCTTTACCGACTTCGTCTGCCCCTGGTGTTACCTCGGCAACGCCGCGCTGAGCCAGCTCGCCAGCGAGATGCCAATCAAGATAACGCGCACGCCGTTTCCGCTGCATCCCTCCACGCCGCCGGAAGGATTATTGCTCTCGGAACTATTGGCTGGCCGCGACTTCAGCGCCATTCATCAGCGCTTGAACGCGGAAATGGACAAGCTGGAATTACCCTACGGCGAGCGGCGCTACACCTACAACAGCCGCCTCGCGCAGGAGCTGGCACTGTGGGCCGACACGCAAGCCGAAGGCCGTCCGCTCGATGCGCTCTTGTATCAAGCCTATTTCGTGCACGACCGCAATATCGCCAAAATCGAGGTGTTGTTGCCGCTGGTGGAACAAGCCGGCCTCGATGCCGCCGCCGCGCAACAAGTGCTGCAAACGCGCAGCTTCAGCGCCCAGGTGGACGCCGCCTGGCAACGGGCGCGCAGTTTTGGCATCAGCGGCGTCCCCACTTTTGTTTATGGCGGCTATGGGTCGAGCGGCTACATGCAGGTGCAGCAGTTGCGTGATTTCATTCAGTTCGTTCAAGAAAAGCAAAGCCAGCCCCACTGAAGCCGCTTAACGCCGGCGATAGTACACCCCATAAGCATCCAAGAGCCGCCCATCCGCCAAGGCGCGCAAGCCTGAGCGGACGCCGGTTTCCAGCAAGCCCAGATTGCAACTGAGCAGTTGTGAATCATCCACCACGCAATAAGGCTCCGCCGCGCCGCGCCGCCCTCTGCCGCCGCGTTCGCGGCCAAAGCTGAGATTGGCGCTATTCGCGTCGAAAGCCAAGCGATACGCGGCGCCAGTCAGTTCCGCTTCATAAATGCCCAAGCGTTCCCGCCAGGCATCAAGCGCCGCGTTCTCTTGCGCTGGCACGAGCTCAGTCAAAGTCACCACCGCCGCGCCCTGCAAGCGCCAGTGCCATAGGCGCCGGCCATCCAAAATTTGCGGCCTGCCTTCCAGCCCTTGTGCGATTGGCTCCAAGCGCGACAGCCAGCCCAGATTCAAGCCCCACAGGCGCAATTCCACGCCGTAATAACCCTCCGCGCGCGGCAAGAGATTCACGCGCAGCCAGGACGGCAGAAACGGCGCCTCAATCCGCAAGCCACCGCGCCTTTGCTCCACCCGATAAATGCCGCCAGGGCCGCTGAACACGCCTGCCCCGAGCGCCAGATTTTG